>CAYTRD010000001.1:0-79998 GCA_964440255.1 uncultured Ruminococcus sp.
TCACCGAAATCATAAAGGCTGAGTCCCGGCATAACGGTATCAAGATCAACTATACATATAGGCTCATTGGTTGTTTTATCGAAAAGAATATTGTTGAGCTTTGTATCGTTATGAGTAACTCTCAAAGGAAGGTCACCTATAAGAGCTTTACCTGTAAGCACATAAGTTTCGTTACGGCGTTCATAACAGAAATTTATCTCCTCAGTAACATATTTCACTCTTCCCTTGGGATTTGCTTCAATTGAATTTACAAGATTCTTGTAACGCTTACCTGTGTTATGGAAATCCGGAATAGTTTCATAAAGCTTATCAATGGGGAAATCAGCAAGAAGCCTCTGAAAATCACCGAATGCCTTACCTGCATTAAAGAAAACCTCGGGGGATTCTATTGAGTTATGAGAAAAGCTGTTTTCAACATAATTATAAAGACGCCATACACGGCCTTTTTCATCAGAAAAATACTTTTTGCCTGTTCTTGTGGGTTTGCAATAAAGAGCTTCTCTTTCCGAATCGCCGCCTGCAGCAATTATTTTATCGCGAAGAAATGATGTCACGCAGTCAACATTTGCCATAAGCTCATCAGGCTTTTTGAATACCGAAGTATTGATACGTTGAAGAAGATGGCACATTTCAACGCCACCTACATCATAAAAAACTCTTAATGTGTCATTGATATGTCCGTCATCTATGGGAGCAAATGAAATAAATTTTCCTGCAATCGAAAAATTGTCAAGTATGGACTTGACTTCATCATTAGTAAACATAGTATTCATCCTCCTATTGTTACTGAAAAAATTATACCATAAGTAAAAAAATAGTCAAGTTTGTATTTTTTTCTTTACATATTGCCTTTTATAGGTTAAAATAAACATCAGGAAAAATATAGGAGGAATTTATGAAACCTGTTTATAAGAGAATACTTCTCAAGTTAAGTGGTGAGGTCCTTGCAGGCGAAGCAGGCCATGGCATCAATTTTGATATAGTAAACAATGTTTGCTCTGTCATAAAAGAGGTTGCTGACCTGGGTGTGCAGATCGGTATCGTTGTCGGGGGAGGTAACTTCTGGCGAGGTCGTTCAAGCGGAAGTATGGACAGAACAAGAGCAGACCATATGGGTATGCTTGCCACGGTTATCAACTGTCTTGCTCTTCAGGAGGGACTTATTCAGGCAGGAAATGACGCCGTTGTTATGACTGCCCTTGACATTCAGCGTATGGCACTACCCTTTAACAAGGATGAAGCCGTGAAATTTATGGAAGGCGGAAGAATAGTTATATTCGGCTGCGGTACGGGAAGTCCCCTTTTCAGCACCGATTCCGGAGCAGCTCTCAGAGCGATTGAAACCGGATGTGATATATTCTTCAAGGCAACAAATGTTGACGGTGTTTACGATAAGGATCCCAATAAATTCGCTGATGCCGTAAAATACGATACTCTCACATATGATGAGATCCTTGAAAAGCATCTCGGAGTTATGGACAACACCGCTGCAGCACTTGCAGGCAACAGCCGTCTTCCCGTGCTTGTTTTTAATCTTGAGAATCCCGAAAACATAAAAAAAGCTGTTCTCGGTGAAAATATCGGTACAATAGTAAAATAAAATTTCATCAATATATTATCGGAGGTATAACTATGAAAACCGTATTTGAATTTGCAAAGGAAAAAATGAACAAAACCATTTCGGCTCTTAATTCCGAATACAATTCCATCCGTGCAGGCAGAGCAAATCCTGCCGTTCTCGATCCCATCAGAGTTGACTATTGGGGAGTTCCCACTCCTGTAAATCAGATGGCTGCAGTTTCAGTTGCAGAAGCAAGAATTCTTGTTATTCAGCCCTGGGATAAATCAGCTCTTAAGCTTATAGAAAAGGCTATTCAGGCTTCTGATATCGGTATCAATCCTCAGAACGACGGTACTGTTATCCGTCTTGCATTCCCTCCCCTTACAGAGGAAAGAAGAAAAACTCTTGTAAAGGATGTTAAGGCTACTGCTGAAAACTCCAAGGTTGCAGTAAGAAACATCAGAAGAGATGCTCTCGAAAAGCTCAAAGCCATGAAGAAGAATTCAGAAATTACAGAAGACGACCTTAAGTACGGTGAAGGCGAAATCCAGAAGATAACCGACGATTTCATCAAGCAGGTTGACACTGTTGCAGCTGCTAAAGAAGCAGAAATTATGGAAATCTGATTATGGAAGATAACAAGTTCAGCATTTTGCCCTCACATGTCGGCATCATAATGGACGGTAACGGCAGATGGGCAAAAATGAGAGGTCTTCCCCGTAAAATGGGGCACATAGAGGGTGCAAAAACCTTCAGAAGAATCGGCGAGTATGCAGGAACTTTGGGAATTAAGCATATTTCCTTTTATGCTTTTTCAACGGAAAACTGGGCTCGTCCCGAGGATGAAGTAAACGCCATCATGAAGCTTTTCGGGGATTATCTTAAGGAAGCTGAGGAAAGGCTTCAGGAAAACATCGAAAAAGGCATACGTCTTCGTTTTCTTGGCGATAAAGCGGCTTTGACTCCCGAGCTTCGTTATGCTATGGATTATCTTGAGGATGCTACAAAGGATATGACAAAGGTCAATCTCAACCTTGCCATAAACTACGGCGGTCAGCAGGAGATTCTTCACAGCGTTAAAAATATTGCAAACAATGTACTTTCAGGGAAAATTAAGCCTGATGATATAACATTGGAAACAATAGAAAAGGGACTTTACACCGAAGAACAGCCTCCCGTTGACCTTGTAATAAGACCCAGCGGAGAGCAAAGGCTTTCTAATTTTCTGTTGTGGCAGTCCGCCTATGCAGAATTTTGGTATTCGGATGTTCTCTGGCCTGACTTCACAGAAAAAGATTTTGACGAAGCACTCCGTGCTTTTGAAAAAAGGAACCGTCGCTTTGGCGGAGTTTAAGATAAACGGCGGATGTTAACGCATCCGCCTTATTTAAATAAAAATATTAAGGATAATAAATAATATGAAAACTCGTATCATTACAGGTCTTGTAGGACTTGTGGTTCTTATCGGCTGGCTTTTTTCAATGTACACTCCCGTTTTTGCAGTTGTTCTTGCAATCGTTGCGGCAATAGGTGTATATGAGCTTACAAAGGCTTTTGAAGTAAAAAATAAAATTTTTCAGGGTATGTGCCTGATAGTTTCTTTGGCTGTTCCGTTCTATTTTGAATATAAAGACAAAATAAATCTACCCTTATTCCCCATTGTTACGGCTGTTGTTATAATTTCTCTGATAATTATGGTGCTTAATTTTGAAAGCCTTAAATTTGAGCAGGTTGCTTGTTCTCTTTGCGGAAGTGTTTTCGTTCCCTCTGCACTTTCCTGTATAATTCTTTACAGAGATGTATATCTTGCATTCCCCGAAGCATATAAAAAGAGCGACGGCATATTTTTTATCCTGTTCGGCTTTTTCTGTTGCTGGCTGTCGGATACATTCGCATATTTTGTGGGAAGAAAGTTCGGCAAGCACAAGCTTTCTCCCGTAATTTCTCCTAAAAAGACCGTTGAGGGTGCGATAGGAGGAGTTATCTGCACAGCAGCTCTCAATGCTGTTTTATTCCTCGTTTTCAGAAAGTTCTTTGACCTTTCTGCAGAGGTTACACTTCCCATCGTTCTCATTTCCTCCGTATGTCTTTCCGTTATAAGCATTTTCGGAGACCTTGCAGCATCAACAATCAAAAGACATCACGGAATCAAGGATTTCGGAAATCTTCTTCCGGGTCACGGCGGTGTTATGGACCGTTTTGACAGTTCCTGCTTTGTTTTCCCTGTTCTTTATTCGATTATTATGCTTATAAATGTTATATAATGAAGAGGAATAGACATGAAAAAGAAAATTGCCGTTCTGGGCTCAACAGGCTCAATAGGTGTTCAATCACTTGATGTCGCAGAAAAATCGGGGTACTCCGTTGAAGCACTGACTGCAAACCGTGATTTTAAGAAGCTCGAAGAACAGATAAGAAAATTCAAGCCAAAATGTGCCGCTCTCTCAGATGTTGCCGCTGCCGCTGAATTGAAGCTTCGTTGCAAGGACACATCAACAAAGATTTATTCGGGTGCTGAAGGTGTTTGTATGTGTGCATCTGATACCGAAGCCGATACCGTAATCGACTCTATTGTCGGCCTTGCAGGTCTTCGCCCTGCCTTAAGTGTGCTTGAAAGCGGAAAAACTCTCGCTCTTGCAAACAAGGAAGCTCTTGTTGCAGGCGGATATCTTGTGCTTGAAGCCGCGAAAAAGACAGGAAAAGAAATTCTCCCCGTTGACAGCGAGCATTCTGCAATTTTTCAATGTCTTCAGGGCAAACCCTCAAACAAGGCTCTTAAAAAGATAATTCTTACAGCATCGGGCGGTCCATTCTTCGGAAAATCAAGAGAAGAAATTAAAAATGTTAAGGCTGCCGATGCACTCAGGCACCCTAACTGGGATATGGGTGCAAAAATAACCATTGATTCCGCCTCTATGTTCAATAAGGGACTTGAGCTTATTGAAGCACATTTTCTGTTCGGTGTTGCTCCCGAAAACATTGATATTCTTGTTCACCGTGAAAGCATAATTCATTCTATGGTAGAATATGATGACAATTCAGTTATTGCACAGCTGGGGCTTCCCGATATGAGAATACCCATTCAGTATGCTCTCACGTATCCCGAAAGATTCCCCTCTCCCGTAGGTGAGCTCAACCTTGCCGAAATCGGTAAGCTGACATTTTTCGAGCCTGATTATGAGGTTTTTGACTGTCTTAATATATGCCGTGAGGCTATTACAAAGGGCGGTCTTTATCCGGCCGCTGTAAACAGTGCAAATGAAGAGGCAAACAGACTTTTCAGAGAGGGCAAAATAGGTTTTCTTGATCTCGGCAGACTCATCCGTACTGCATTCGACATTGCACCGGATAAAAAAGAATATACTCTTGAGGATGTTTTTGAAACCGATAAGGCTGCAAGACAGGCAGTTCTTTCTGCAATCTGACACTGAAATACATATATAATATGATAAAATATTTAAAAGGGTGATCTTCCTTGCAAAACTTTTTACTTTCAATTTCAGCCGCCACGGTTTGGGGAAAGGTGTGGCCGATTCTTTTCGCAATTCTCTTTTTCGGAGTAATAATTGCACTTCATGAATTCGGTCATTTCAGCACGGCAAAGCTTTTTAAGATAAAGGTAAATGAATTTTCTATAGGTATGGGACCTGCACTTTTAAAAAAGCAGAAGGGTGAAACCCTGTATGCCTTAAGACTTCTTCCCATCGGCGGATTTGTTTCTCTTGAGGGTGAAGATGAAGCGTCGGAGGACCCGAGAGCCTTCGGCAATCAGAAGGCGTGGAAAAGATTCATTGTTATCGCTGCAGGGGCAACGCTCAATATAATTTTAGGTCTTGTGCTCATCGGCATTATGCTCGGCATAAGCGGTGCCGTCCCCACAACTAAAGTCAGTGATGTCACCGAAAATATGTATACAGCCGAAACGGGTGTGCTTGCAGGTGATGAAATAGTAAGCATTGACGGAACAAAGGTTCATTCTGCAAGAGATCTGTATTACTGTCTTTACAGAAACAATGACGGCAAATATGATATCGTTATTAAGCGTGACGGTAAAAAAATCGAATTTACACAGATGGAAGTTCTTTACGATATGGAACAGGGCTACTGTTCATTTATCGTGGGAAGTGAAAAGGTTACGGCACTCAATATAATTCCCGGTGCCGTTAAAGAAACACTTTCAATGACCAAAATGATATGGCTGAGTCTTATTGATATGCTCAGCGGTAATTTCGGAATGGATGAGCTTTCGGGCCCCGTAGGTACAATAGGAATCGTTGCAGACACCGCAAGCGACGCTGTAAATTCTGCAGATTATGCTTCAATAATATTTATTTTAGCGTTTATTACCGTAAATATCGGTATCGTTAATCTCCTTCCCCTTCCTGCCCTTGACGGCGGAAGACTCTTTTTCATTGCAATCGAATTCATTTTCAGACGTCCCGTTCCGAAAAAATTTGAAGCAATAGTTCACGCTGCAGGTCTTATACTTCTTTTAGGACTTATGGCACTTATAACATTCAATGATATCGTAAATCTTATAAAGGGATGATCAGCTTTGGCAAGTAAGAAACAAGTAAAGATAGCAGACCTGCTTCTTGGCGGGGGTGCTCCCGTAAGAGTTCAGTCTATGCTCAATACTCCTGCAGAGGATATTGAAGCATCCGTAAAACAGGCGAAAGAGCTTGAATCGGCAGGCTGTGAAATAATCAGGGCAACAGTTCCGAATATGGAAGCTGTTAAGGTCATCGCTGCACTTAAGGAAAATGTGAAAGTACCTATTGTTGCAGACATCCATTTCGATTACAGAATGGCACTTGAAGCACTGAATGCGGGGGTAGATAAGATCAGAATCAACCCCGGAAATATCGGCTCAGATGAAAGAGTAAAGGCTGTAGCCGATGAATGTAAAAGAAAAGGTGTGCCTATAAGAATAGGCGTCAATTCCGGCTCTGTTGAAAAAGAGATACTGGCAAAGTACGGTGCTCCGACACCCGATGCACTTGTAGAAAGTGCACTTTATCATGTAAGTCTTCTTGAAAAATTTGATTTTGACGATATTGTTATTTCAATCAAATCATCAGATGTTTCAACTACCTGTAAGGCATACCGTCTTATGTCACAGAAATCTGACTATCCTTTGCATCTCGGAGTAACGGAAGCAGGAACAGAAAGAATGGGACTTATAAAGTCCTCAATGGGCATAGGCTCACTTCTTCTTGACGGTATCGGTGATACGATAAGAGTATCTCTTACTGCACCACCCGTAAAGGAGGTTTATGCAGGCTTCGATATTCTCAAGGCTTCAGGGCTTCGCAGGACAGGTGTAAATCTTGTTGCTTGTCCCACCTGCGGAAGAACAAAAATAGATCTCATCGGTCTTGCTAATAAGGTCGAGGAAGCTTTAAGAGGCTGTAACAAGGATATCACGGTAGCCGTTATGGGCTGTATTGTAAACGGTCCCGGTGAAGCCAAGGAGGCAGATATCGGTATTGCAGGCGGCAACGGTGAGGGGCTTATTTTCAGAAAGGGCGAGATTCTCCGAAAGGTTAAAGAAGAGCAGCTATTCGAAGAACTCTTAAAAGAAATTAAAAAAATGTAATTTTTTCCTTGTGTATATTACCATAAAGGCGGTCACTGACCGCCTTTTTTTATTGATTGTTAACAAACTTGCCTTCAAATTGTAACTTTTTGTAATTTTTATCTTGCTTTTTGTTACCAAATAAGGCATAATATCCGTGTTGCGAAAATCAAAGGATCGAATTATGTTCAGATATTCGGAGGTTTTTTAATGCATAAAACTATAATGCTCAAGGCTTTGAGTTTAGTTCTGGCACTTGTTATGTGTATTTCAGCAGTTCCCTTTACTGCAAGTGCAGACGAAACAGAAAAGGTTAACGGAGCAGCGGCTATTATGGCAACTGCCGCTTCACAGGTCGGCTATTACGAAGGTGTAGGCGGATATTCAAAATATGGTGATTATTTCGGAAGTCCTTATATTGCATGGTGCGGTGCTTTTGTCTCCTGGTGTGCAAGAACAACGGGGATACCCGAAAATGTCATTCCCACAAATCTTTCCAGTACAGCAATGCGTGATTATTTCAAGAGCTTAGGTCTTTATTATCTGTCACCTGCTTACGGCGGAACATATATCCCCAAGCAGGGCGATATTATCTTCTTCACAAGCACAGACACATATTCCAGAAGTCAGGACAATATTACTCATGTGGGACTTGTTCTTGAAGCTAATTCTTCTTATATTACCTGTATTGAGGGTAACTGCCCTGACAGAGTCCGTCAGATCAACAGATCCTACTCTGACTATATTGTAGGCTTCGCTACACCTAAGTATGAAGGTGTTGAATTAGAGAGTGCTGCAACTTCCACTTATAAAGCAGGGACATACGAAACAAAGGAAGTTATGAATTTCCGTGTAGCTCCCGGCTCTACGGTCATTACAACGATTCCTGCAGGTACAACTCTTCAAATCACGGCAATTGAAGGCGTATGGGGTAAAACAGTATATGAAGGAAATACAGGCTGGCTTTCCCTTGAATACAGCGTTTACAAGCCATCATCCGATGAGCCCGCAACAGATGAAAACGAAGAAGAATCTGAGAATACAGAAAATACCGAAGCTTCCACACCTGCTCTCACTCCCACGACAAATACTCAGTACAGAGTAACATCAGATATGAATATAAGAGAATCCTACACCGAGAGCAGTAAAAAAATCGGTTCTGTTCCCGCAGGTACGCTTATTGAAGTTCTTGAGGTTTCCGAAGACAACTGGGGCAAGGTTTCATTTGGCGGTGTTACAGGCTGGATGAGTCTTAACTGGAGTGTAAAGTTTGAGCCTGAGGTTGATTGGCTCGTTATTGACATTTCACAATGGAACGCACCTTCGGACCTTGATTGGATACAGCTTAAAGCAGACGGTGTCAAGGGTGTAATTATCCGTATCGGAGGCAGAGGCTCTGACGGAAGCAGAAAAATTTATTCAGATAATTCGTTCCTCGAGCACTATAAAGCTGCAAAGGCTGCAGGCTTATATGTAGGTGTTTATTTCTTTAGCTATGCTCTTACAAAGGAACAGGCAATTAAGGAAGCAGAATTTACAATTGATATTCTTGAAACTAATAACTGCGTACTTGATCTTCCCGTTTATATTGACATGGAAGATTACGGCAGTGATAAATCACACCTGAATGCAGGTAAAGCTGTCTGCTCTATGGTTCTTGATGAATTCTGCAAGGTTGTAGAAGAAGCAGGTTATATTGCAGGTATTTACTGCAGCCGTTCCTTCGCTGAAACTCATGTTGAGTCATCTGTTTTTGAGAACCGCTCCACATGGATTGCAGATTGGGATACAGATGTTTGCTGTTACAACGGAAATATTGATATGTGGCAGTATACAGAAACCGGCAAGCTCAAGGGCACAGGAAACAAAGATGTTGATATGAACCGTCTTTATGTTGACTATCCTGCTCTTATAAATTCACAGAAGTTTGAAAACGGACTTCTTGATGTGGGAGACCTTAATTTTGACGGTAAGGTTTCAGCAGCTGATTCAAGACTTGCATTAAGATTTGCCGTTTCGCTTGATACTCCTACTGCACTTCAGATAAAGATCGGTGACATAAATGGTGACGGAAAAATAAACAGTGCTGATGCAAGAGATATTCTTATTACAGCAGTAGCATTATGATAATAAAAACCTTGCTTCATAAACGAAGTAAGGTTTTTTGTATTTTAACCCCTTAATCATCTCAAAAAGCTCATATAAGGGCATTTTAAGCATTTCTGCATCATATACATAAAAACCTACGCCCCTGAAGGACAAACTGTTCTTCGGGGGCGTTTCATATTATCTGTTGTTCTTTCTGTAGGCTATATAATCTTCGAGTATAATCACTGCGGAAACTGCATCGACGGTATTCTTACGCTTTTTTCCCCTTACATCGTTCATATTCATAAACTTGTGGGCACTTACCGTTGTAAGTCTTTCATCACGAAGAACTGTTTTTATACCTGAAGCTTCAAAAAGAAGCTGAGCAAACTCCTTACAGGCTTCTGCCCTGAAGCCTTCCGTTCCGTCCATATTCTTCGGAAGTCCTACTGCAATTTCTTCTGCCTTCAGCTCTTTTGCCTTTTCGGATACTGACTTTATAAGAGAATCTCTGTTGCGTTCCGTAATAACGCCAACCGGAGAAGCCAGAAACTCACTTTTATCGCAAACGGCAAGACCCGTTCTGACATCGCCGTAATCAACTGCTAAAATAACCATTATGCCACCTTAAAATTCGGGAATTTCATAACCGGGAGTGGTCTCACTGCTTCCGCTTGAAGCTCCGCCTGAACAGCCTGAGCAAACACCGGGAAGGAAGTCAACCTTGTACCAGCCTGTAGCTGCAGTACAGCTTGCACTTGCAAGAAGTCCCGTTGCTGTACAATAAGATCTTCTGACTACCTCATCGCCCATCTCGAAAGCTTTATATTCAAGCCCGTCATGAATTCTTGTCATAACTTCCTTATATACCTTACCTGCAGGATTCTGTCCGTAATAAGAAGTATTGATAGACTTCTGTTCTTTTTCAAATCCTGTCCAAGCACAGCCTACATAATAGCCTGTACCGCCACAGAACCACTTATCGTGATTATCTGATGTCGTACCTGATTTTGCCCAGTTCTCCTGTCCGCTTACCGCATATGCACCGCCTGTGCCGTTGGGATAAGTAACAACACACTTAAGAAGCTGAAGCATAACATCGGCAGTACCTGAGGAAATTACCTGCTCACCTTCTCTGTCAGGCTCAAGAATCACTTCAGTACCTGAAGCATTTGTGACCTTATAATAACACCAGGGCTCATAATAAATACCGCCGTTACCGAATGTGGCATAAGCTGATGCCATTTCAAGACAGGTAAGACCGTGTGCCATAGCACCGATTGCAAGAGGTGCATAGTCTGCATCTGATTCTTCAAGAGTTGTAATATGGAAACGGTCTCTCAAGAATCTGTAGCTTGTTGTGGGAGTGAGAGCCTCTATTATTCTTGCAGGAATAGTATTAAGCGAGGGAGCAATTGCCTGAGGCAGATTCTTCAGATCATCAAGACTACCTGCAACACCGCCGTAGTTTGTAGGCCAAGGCTTATCCTCACCTCTTACTGTAATACCGTAGTTGGGAAGGTAGCTTGACCAGGTATAGTAATTCAGCTCAATGGCGGGAGCATAAGCTGAAAGAGGCTTGATACAAGAGCCCGGCTGTCTGGGAGATGAAGTACCGATATTAAGCGTTCTGTCACCTGTTTTTTCACCGAGTCTGCCTGCAGTTGCAACAATTCTTCCTTCATAGTCAAGAATGACCATTGACGACTGAATTGCAGGATCCGCTTCAGTATCCTCCTCCTGTGGGAATGTTATTCTGTTTTCGTAAACATATTCAATTTCATCCTGAATATCTATATCGAGTGCAGCATAAACCTTAAGTCCACCGTAATATACCTTACGGAATGCTTCAGATTCCGTGTAGCCGTACTGTTCTCGTAGATCATCGATAAGAGTTTCAATAACAAGGTCAACATAGTAGCTGTTGTATTCGGTCGTAACTGTTACATTCTCTTCGTCATCAGTTTCCTCTTCACGCTCTCTCGTATCACCGTAGAATATAACTTCTTCAGCAAGAGCCGCATCATATTCATCCTGTGTGATATAGCCCTGTTCAAGCATACAGTCAAGACATTCAATTGCACGGGCACGGTTATTTTCATAATTGACTATAGGGTTATAACCTCGCGGTGCTTTTGTTATGGAAGCAAGAATTGCACTTTCCATAAGGGTAAGCTCATCAACCCCCTTATTGAAATAATATTCTGCTCCTGTCTTTATACCGTAGCAACCCATATCAAGATATATGGTGTTAAGATATGCCTCTAATATTTCGTCTTTATCAAAATGCTTTTCAAGAGCCAAGGCATTTTTTATCTCATTATACTTTCTTACAAAAGTACCTGCATTCTCACCCGTAAGATTCTTAATAAGCTGCTGAGTAAGTGTGGAGCCGCCCTGTGAGAAGCTGTATTTTACAACAACGCCGATGGTTCTTATCCAGTCAACACCGTTATGTGTGGGGAATCGCTTATCTTCAAGGGCTACAACAGCATCCTGAAGATCCTGACAAACCTCCTCAAGGTCAACCCACTCACGGTTTTCCTGTCCGTGCAAACGGGCAATTTCAACCTCATTACCGTCGGAATCATAGCCGTATATTATTGTTGTCTGGCTCTGATTTGCAATATAGTTATTAAGATCTATGTAATCTACACCTGCGATATCATTTTCAGGGTCGTGTCCTATGGATATAAGACCTACATCCGAAAAAATATCAATAACTATCAGGCCGACCGTCAGAACTCCTGTCATAAATATCATAAGAAATACCGTGAGAAATACGGTAAGCCCTTTGCTCATCGGCTTTTTCTTTTTTCTTCTCTTCTTTTTTGCGGGAGATGTATTTTCTTTATTCAATGCAACCATCCTTTTTTATTAAAATTGCAGTATTTTCATATACAAAATACAGTATAACATATATTTTCGAAAATGTTTAGTATATTTTTAAAAAATTTACCAAATATTTTTTAAAAATTGTTAAAGAAGCGGATGTAATGAAACAAAACAGCGGATTACTCTATATTTTTCTGTGCATAGCCATACTTTGTGTGCTTACGGTAGGAATTTATTTCAGCAAAACTGAAGTAAGCACACAAGGTTTTATTCTGAAAGAATATAACGGCTGTATTGCAGTTTTTACCGACAGCGGAAGCCTTCTAAATGAGATACCCGATTCCAATTTTTCAGCTTTACCCGAAAATGACAAGGAAAAGCTGAAAAACGGTATTTTTGTCGCTTCCGAAGCTGAACTGCAAAGCCTGATTGAAGACTTTTCGGGATAATATTATTGACATTTTCCTTTCGGCGGTTATATAATTACTTTGATAAAATGTTTTTCCGAAAGGATGAAAAATATGCATTATACAATGAATATAGCCGGCTGTGAAAGAAATCTTCCTTTGTGTCCTCTGAATAATGACCTTATGATAGGTGCATTTGTCATTTTCGGTGATCAGGAATTGACCGTAGCATCTGCAAAGGCACTTCTTGAAATTGCACCCGAATACGATTATTTGATCTCGGCTGAAGCAAAAGGAATTCCTCTTGTTCACGAAATGGCAAGACAGAACGGTGATAAAAAATATTTTCTTGCAAGAAAAGCACCGAAGCTTTATATGACCGGTGTTTTTGAAGTAAATGTCCGTTCCATAACCACAGCAAAGGAACAGAAGCTCTATCTTGATACAGCAGATGCCGAGCTTATGAAGGGCAAGAGAATTCTTATTGTTGACGATGTTATTTCAACAGGTGAATCTCTGTATGCGATTGAACAGCTTGTTGAAAAAGCGGGAGGCATCGTCTGCGGAAAAATGGCAATTCTTGCTGAAGGCGATGCACAGGACAGAGAAGATATCAGATATCTTGAAAAGCTTCCCTTATTCAATTCAAAGGGTGAAATAATCTGAAAAAATTAACGGGACTGCAACCAGTCCCGTTCTTATTTTAACTGTCAGTTATGCAAAAATTTCGCTGAACCACTGTGCTATTGCTTTGAACAATGCAACAAACCAATCATAAGGACTGAATTTAAATTCAACTTCCATTTCAATGTCACAAATGTCACACTTACCGTTATAGTTTGCATCGGTATGCTCAAGAGCTGCAATCGTCTTGATTTCAGCTGCTGAACAACGTGTGCAATCACGCTTGATGTGTCCTTCAAATTCACAGGTTGCTTCATCTATATCATACCACGCACCGTAGTTATGCCCGAGGGCTGCAACAGAATTGGTATAATCCTTATAGTTGTTACCGCAAAGAGAGCAGACATAAAGAGTATAGCTGCTTTCTACACAGTTCGGTGCAACATAAGAGCCTGTGTAACTATGAACACATTCTTCCTGTGCAGATGAGGAAAATGCAAAAAGTGAAATAAGCATCATAACTGCAAGAAGCACGCTGATATTTTTTCTGAACATTTTCATACTAAAAACTCCTTTATAAAAATGTGATTCCAATAGAATGATATCATAAAAAAAACTCAATGTCAAACACTTTCAACAAAACGAATAAATGCCTTTTTTCCGTTTTCATCACGCTTATATACACCTGCATGCTCAAGAACCTGCGAGAAAACCTTACCGACCTCATCTCTAATTATGTCCATACAGTTTTCTTTTGTAAATTCATATTTACCTATAAAAGCTTCTGCCCAATCGGCGTGACTTGCAGTCAGTATATCAGCTCTCAAATCCTTCTTTTCAAGAATAGCTGCTTCAAGTGCCTCAAGTTCATCCTTAAGTCTGGGGGGCAGAACAGCAAGTCCCATAACTTCAATAAGTCCGATGTTTTCTTTCTTGATATGATGAAGCTCTGTGTGAGGATGATATACACCGAGAGGGTGTTCATCAGTCGTTATGTTGTTACGGAGAACCAGATCCATTTCAAAAAGCTCTCCCCTTCTTCTTGCAATGGGAGTTATTGTATTATGGGGAGTACCGTCGGTTTCTGCAAAGATAAATGCCTCCTCGTCTGTATAAGAACGCCACTTTTTAAGAATCTTATCGGAAAGCTCAACAAGACTTTCCTTATTTTCCGACTGAAGTCTTATTGTGGACATAGGCCATTTTACAAGTCCCGCCTTAACATCTGAAAAGCCCTCAAAGGAAATTTCTGTTTCAATGGGAGCTCTTTCCATAGCAAATTCATACTTTCCGCCCTGAAAGTGCTCGTGAGAGAGAATAGAACCGCCGACAATGGGAAGATCTGCATTAGAGCCCAAGAAGTAATGAGGAAAAACCGTTACAAACTCAAGAAGCTTCCGGAATGCACTTTTATCAATTGTCATAGGAGTATGCTCTCCGTTAAAAACAATGCAATGTTCATTATAGTAAACATAGGGTGAATACTGCATAAACCATTCACTGTTATTTATCGTAATCGGAATAATTCTGTGATTCTGACGGGCAGGAAAATCAATTCTTCCGCTGTAGCCTTCACACTCACGGCAAAGCATACACTTAGGATATCCCACCTGAGGCATATTTTTTGCAGCGGCAATAGCCTTTGGGTCCTTTTCGGGCTTTGAAAGGTTTACGGTAATATCAATTGTTCCGTACTCCCCTGTCTGCTGCCATTTGAGGATTTTAGCAATTCTGTCACGGCGGATATAATTCGTGTCACCGCTTAATTTATAATACCAATCAGTTGCTTTTTCGGGTGATTCATCATAAAGAGCACGAAACTGTTTTATCACTGCAGATGGTCTCGGAGTGAGCACACCCATTATCTTCGTATCAAAAAGGTCTCTTGATACAGCCCCCGAATCAATAAGTCCCATGTCAACTGCTTCATCGCAAAGAGCATCAAGCAAGGAAGAAAGCGTACCTTCTTCACAGGGAGCACTGTCGTCAAAATCATTCTTGCCAAACAATGAAATTATACCGTTGATACAGTACGTTCTGTCTTCTTCCTCAATAAGACCGCTTTTAATTGCATAATTTATAAGAGATTTAATTTTACCGTCTGTCATTCTAAAACCCCCGCACAATAAAAATATAGTCTATTATACACATAAAATACAGTATTTCGCAATAGTTAAATAAAAAAATATTTGCATATACCTCCATCAAGGTATATAATGGTGAAAAACCTTATCGAAGGAGATGCTTTATGAAATACGAAAATAACTGGGAATCTCTTAATTCCCGTCCTGTTCCCGAATGGTTTGCGGATGCAAAATTCGGAATTTTTATTCATTGGGGACTTTATTCAGTACCTGCATACACAACAAAAGGTCACTACGCAGAATGGTATCAATGGCAGATACAGGAGCAACCGGAGCAGGGTGCAAAGGAATGGCACGATAAGGTATACGGTGAAAATGTAAAATATGCTGATTTTGTTGACGGCTTCAAGGCAGAGCTTTTTGATGCAAACAAATGGGCTGACCTTTTTAAGCGTTCAGGTGCAAAATACATAAATATCACTTCAAAGCATCATGACGGCTTCTGTCTTTTCAAGTCCGACTATGCATGGAACTGGAACTCAATGGATGTTGGCCCTCACAGGGATTTCTGTATGGAGCTTAAGGAAGCTATGAAGGATACGGGGGTCAGATTCGGTGTTTATCATTCTGTTTATGAGTGGTATCATCCTCTTTATCTTAAGGATCCCGAGGAATATGCACTGAAGCATCTTCATCCCATGCTTAAAGAGCTTATCACGAAATATGAGCCCTCTACTCTCTTTACAGACGGTGAATGGTCACATCCCAGCTCCGTATGGCATTCAACAGAATTTCTGACATGGCTTTACAATGAATCCCCCGTCAAGGATTATATTGTTCCCAATGACCGTTGGGGTAAGGAAACAAGGGGGCATCTGGGCGGTAACTTCACTTCCGAATACGGCTACATTGAAGAGGGTAAGAAAATCGAGGATATCGAGCTTGACCGTCCCTTTGAGGAATGCAGAGGCATCGGAAAATCCTTCGGTCTTAACAGAATTGAAACAACGGAGGATTATCTTTCAGCAAAAGAGCTTATTGAAATGCTCGTCGAGCTTGTTGCAAAAGGCGGAAACTTCCTTCTTAACATCGGCCCCGCAGCCGACGGCACAATTCCCGTAATTATGGAAGAAAGACTTCTTCAGATAGGTCAGTGGCTTGAAGTTAACGGCGATGCGATTTACGGCACACGCCTTTACACAAAGAAGCCTCAGAAAGATATCTACTACACAAAAAAAGGCGAGAAGATTTTTGCAATAATAAACCGTTTCCCCTTCGGAAGTGTCACTCTTGATGAAATTCCTTATAAGGACGGACTTAAGGCAAAACTTCTTTCCCATGATGCCGTGCTTACTACGGAAAACGACGGCGGAAAGCTTAAAATTAACTTCCCTGCCATAAATCCCGATGAAGTAAAATGTCAGTACCTTTATGCAATAGAAATTACAAAATAAAAATTTTCGGCATAAGCCTGCACTAAACAGACCTATGCCGATTTTTTTCCTTATAGAAAATTCCTTTCCTATAAGGTAAAAAGATTGTATGTCCCTACGAACGGAAAGCAAGCTTTCCTGGTCGATGGATTATCCGAAAACGGTCGCCTGAGTCTCGGCGAATCCGTTTTCTTATTTCTTAGCTGAAATTACATAATAATTATCAAAAAATCAAATCATTTCTATATCATTCTCAAATTCGGATGTTACTTTAACCAACTCCATTAGGAGTTTTATACCAACCTAATAAATGTGATTCTGATAGAATTTTACGAAGTGTATCTTTTTTGTCAGCAAATAGCTCAATATAATTTATCGCACCGCTTTTTTCCATTGCTTCATCTATACTGATATTGCCTTCACGATATTCATTTAGATAATACTCTGCTGTTTTTCTGTTTGATTCATCACCTGGTGTTCCGTTAATACTTATATAGTATTCGATAAATCTTTCTTTGTACTCCGTTTTTTCAGTTTCTGTGGGTTCAAATTTCATTTCCCATTCTTGCAATTTATTGATATACAAATGATATAAAGATTCATTATTTCCGTACCCTTCCAGATCATCAGTTGTTACATTTCGTTCCCAAGCATATTGAATTGAATCTAACTTATATTGATGCATATATTCATTCAATGCATCCTTATCAATACAAACCTCTCTGTGGGATGAATATGTTTCCTTTATTTCGAATTCAAAAGGTAACGCATTATAAGAACTCTTCACATTATATGCTTCAATTTTATTATTACTGTCCGAAGTAGTTTCCACATTTATTATTAAATCATTGTTATTTTTTGCATTTTCATCAGCAACAGCATACAAAATAAAGCACACTGATATAGATATAACCGAGATTAGAATTATAGCTAAATTTTTTCTTTTCATTTTGGTTCACTCCTTTTTTTGCGATTATAAGACAATAAATCAGACTACTATTTTATGATGTGGAATATCCATTTATAGTTTGGAGCGTCAACTTTTTTCTTTCTAATAATTCAAATAAGCTTTGATTAATTAAATTGCTGTTGTGCTGTGCATATTTTATCTCACCTGCATTTATTTCGTGAATTATCATTGAATGTTCAACTGAACTGCTTGTTGAGGCAAACTGTATAATGTCACCTTCAGATAAAACTGAATATAAATAATCCCAGTCATAAAGAACATCTTGAGGAGTATTATAAACAATAGTTTTATAAGCCCTGCGGATACTTGACCCTCCTGACAAATCAACTCCCCAGTGTTTTGCAAAATTTGTTGCACTTCCCCATGTGTAAGAAGCATTATAGACAACACCTACATTTGCATAGTACCATGAGGATATAGAAGACTGCTCACCTTGAAGTTGATACATACCACCGGCACTCAGACACTGAGATACAAAATTTGTACAATCTGCTCCATCTCCTAATAATCCAAACAAGTTTGCGGGGGCTGCAACAGTTGAAAGATAATTGGGTGTATCATATAGCCCATCTCTTAAATCATCACCATGTGTGTACGCATATTCTGCAGCAGCACTTCTGTTATATGGAGAATTATTTACATCTTGCCCGTTTGTCACATAAGTCGTTTTGTTAATTGTTGCATAATTGATTGTAAGCTTTGGGGCTAATGAAGCTGAACCCTCAACTGAATACATATTATTATAATCGTTGTAAGTTTCATTTTCGTACGCAACCATTATACCGTAATTTGGATAACCTAAATACCACAATTTAACAAAATCAGTAATATTGAAGATGAGTCTTTATCACCCGAATATGAATCGTATGCATACAACGGCAAAAAATGATAATCAATTTCTCCTGTTGCATTATTTATAATAGATATACTTTTATTATCTTTAGCAAGGATTGGAGTATGTGTATTTGATGAAAAAACAAATTCAAACTCGTTTATCCCAATATTTTTATATAATATGAGATTTTCTTTTACTCCAGTATTAATATTAACATATTCCAGTGCTGTATTTTCGCCAAAAGCATTTTTATAAATAATTTTTCCATCAGCATTTTCGTCTATATCTATTACTGGGTTGTACTTAGATTCGGAAGTATGGTTTGAAGAAAAGGTAAAATCATCATTTATGTTGATACCTTTTTCTGCTGTATCAGCAAAATATACATCAAATATATTTCCTGCATTTTTATAATTATATTTACTGAATGCACGGGCAAATAATTCTCTTTTTTTGATAGAAGTATCAATATAGTTTATTTCTCCATTCTTATCTTCGTACTTAATGGGAACCCCATATACGTCAACAGAATAATTTCCATTTGCAGTCCTTTTTATAATCTCATAATTAGACCGACCATAAAAAATCTCCAATGAGCTATCTTCTTCAAAATCTTCAGTATAAAGCTTCTGAATATTAAGAGGTAAATTTGAAAATTTATTAGAATCTGAATTTTCTTTACTTGAAGCATAAGATAAAAATATTAAAACTACCGATTAAAAAACTAAAGTCATTATTATAGATATTGTTGCTTTGAATTTTTTTGACATATTAAGTCACACCTTTCAAGTAGTATTTAGTAGCTAAGAAAAACAGCTCATTGGTATCACCTCCTAAATTTTGCAATTTTTATTTTCATACATATTTTAGTATCTCTGTACAAAAAAATCAACACAAGCAACAAAAACGTAAAAAAAATCAGCAAAAATGCTTTAATTTTTCTCTTGACAAATAACAGTCCGAGCGTATCAGCATTTTCACCACTTGATATATTTAGTGATATTTTTAAGTATACAGTATAAATATTTATTCGCAAATTTTGTATTCACCATACAGATAATTATATAATAGTAAAGATTTCAGGCAAAAAGGACTATAAAGGCGAAAAATTTTTAAGTCTCGCTTAATGGAGAGGTAAAATACATAAAACGGAGCTGTGCAAGAAAACGGCTTCGCCGAGACTCAGGCGACCGTTTTCGGATAGTCCATCTCCGAGGGAAGCACCGCTTCCCGTTGGTCGGGACATATAATTTTTTTTACTTTATAGGAAGCAATTTCCTATAAAGTAAAAAATTTCGGCATAAGCCTGCACTAAACAGACCTATGCCGATTTTGTTTCTTAATAATCCTGATATTCAATTGTTCCGTCAATAAGAGTTATCATATAATAACCGTGTCCCGAGCCGTCACAATCATCAACCGCCTGAACGGACACAACCGTACCTTCTGCATATTTTGATAAATCGGCTTCCGGTCTTGCAGGTACTCCGTTTTCGCTGTTCGCGGCTTCGGTAGTAGGCTCTGAAGTTGTCTGCTCTGCTTTTTTTGTTCCGTAAAGAATTACTTGTGCTACAGGCTCTTTTGTTATCTTTTCGGAAATAACCGTTCTTTGGGTTTCTTCACCGTCAACAAATGTTACGGAATAAATTATTTCCTTTGTCCCGTTTACTCCCTCAACCTTCGTTGTAACAGAACCCTCAGGAAGCGAATCCGAATATTCAGTTACCGTTGAAAAGGTAATTACTTCCTCTGCTTTTTCTTCCTTAACTTCAACATTGGCAAGAGTGGTTTCTGCTTCAGCATCGGTTGTTGCTTCGCTAATTTCTGTTGTTTCCTGTATCGGATCAGTAGTCACTTCACTGTTATTATCCGAACAGGAAGAAGCAAGCACAGCAAGACATATCACAATAACAATCACAGCATATTTTTTTAACATTTAATATTCCTCCGCATAGAAAAATTGTTCGGCTGCTTTTACAGTCAGACCGTTGCTTGATATATATATCTTTACATCAGCATCAATATCTGAAAGACTGTCTTTAGATATATATAAAAGATATGAGTAATCACTGACGGAATCACTCACCGTAAAGGCTTCATAGCATTTACCGTTAATTTCAACAAAAACCTCTGTAAACTCCTCTTCTCCGCTTATTGTTCCGTATATCTGCAAATATGACATAGCATTTGCTGATTCCTTAATATTTACCGTGGCAGAAACACTTTCCTTTTCAGCGACATCAAAGGGCAACTCCTTTTCAAGTCCCGAAAATATCGGAGGAGCAACCGCTATATCCGTCACATTTCTTTCGGCAACCTCAACAATAACACAATCGGCGGAATATGTATGAATAAATGCTTCAAGCATATACGGGACACCTTTTGAAAAGCAGGCAAAAGAAAATGAATCTGCCATAAAAGGCAGTAATGAATTTCCGAATGAATCCCTGAACATCAAAAGCCGTCCGTCAGCAACAGGATTCTCCGTTAGTATGAGGGGTTCTTCAACACTTTCGGTTTTTGTTTTATAGCTGTATTCAAAATTATTAACATAATAATAATTTTCTTCAAAAACAGGCGAATCCTTCTCAAGAGCATTTTCAAGGTCACCGTATTCTCTCGCTTCACAGACAAAGTCTTCGTCCGAATATGTTTTATGCTCCTTTCCCAGAACATTGAGAATTTCTTTGAATGCCGTTAAAGCGCCCTTATTATTCCAATGAGAATCCGTTTTCAGATATAAAAGCTCTTCACTTGCAGAAAAAACGGAAACCAGATCTGCAAAATTGACTTTTTCATTTTGCAACAAGGGAACAAGTCTTGCGATATTGTTGTTTTCTGTGTTTTTTTCATAAAATGACGGCATATTTTCATAATACAGAGAGTTTTTATTCGGTGCTGCAGTAAAAACAAAAGAGATATCCCTGCTCTCACAAAACTCCTGCATAAGTGCAATATTATGTGCCGTATTATAAATTTTTCTGTCTGAAACATTACCGCTGCCCGTGTAATCACCGAGAGTAGACGCATAATAAAGCCATCCGTCAGTTCCTTGTATAACACCGTTCACGGGTTTTATGTTTTCGGATGACACATCAAGCTCTTCCGATTGCGTTGCTTCATTATCAGACTTCCACACCGAAGTTAAAATGCAGACAGCACAAAGGCAAATCACAAAAGCACCGGTTAAAAATACGATTTTTTTATTTTTCAAAACTATCATTCTTCCCCAAGATCAGCATTTTCAGTTCCACACCGCTTTGCCGTTTTTGACACTAAGTGTCAGGGTCAATTCCCGTGAATATTTTTTAGGATAATTCTCTTGTTTACATAAGTACCAGTCATATTCTTCATATGCAGTATTTTGCGAAGCATCGCATATGAGCCATTCTCCGTCTGAAAAAACTTCTGTATAACTGTGATTGACCATATCCCCGTAAACTCCGCGTACTTTTCCGAGAACAACTCTTGAATCATATCCGAGCACTCTTGCAATATATGCAAAGGTTGATGCAAATCTGTAACAATTTCCGTTATGATTTATAAACATATGCCTTGCACATTCCGACATATCGTTCACTGTGGGAACACCGTACATAGTTTTATAGTCAAATCTTTTATAAAGATAATTATAGCAATCTTCAAGTCTTTTTTCGTTTGTATCCTCTGCTGATGAATGTGTCTGCACAAATTCAACGGCAAGCTTTATGACCTCATCATCAACTCTTACTCCGTCAATATCCACATAAACACCATCAACGATCTGATTCACCGCAAGGACAGACTTTCCGTTTTGCTCATAGAAATAATAGTACTTTCCTTTATACTTTTCCCAACCCGTCTTTTGAAGGGAGCATCTTGAACAAGTTGTTGCAACTTTTGCCGAGTTCTTTTTCCAATTATGACCGAGTTTTTCGGGAGTGGATACGCTTAGCCTTGAACAGCCTGTGCAAACCTTATTGATATATCCGTTTTTCGTACAGGTCGGTGATATATTGATAAGTGTAACATATGTATGCGGCTTTTCGGATATATGTACCTGTCCCGTCACCGAACAGTCGGTACAGTAATAACTCACAATTCCCTCTGCTTTACAGGTGGCTTCATTTTCCACAGTAATAAGATATTTATGAGAAATAATTTCTTCCAGCGAAACTGCAGTTCTGAGAGCAAGCCGGGCATCGCTTGCCGTGATAACACCGTCGGAATCAATATCAGCCACAGGAAGATTTTCCGCTTCAATTAAAATGAGTCCCACACAAGCCCGTAATATTTCTCTTGCATCATCCGCATCAAGCTTTTCGTTACCGTTTACATCTCCGAGAAGAACCATTATACCGTCAGTACCTTCTGAGGATTCTTTAGTTTGTTCTTCCGCAGGCTCTTGTGCCGTTTGTGCTGTTGAGCCCTCCTCTGTGCCGTTTGTATTTTTCTCTTCAACCGAAGCTGATTCCTCTTCAAGAGAAACGATCTCATCCGCAAAGGCTACAGTTTCTGCAGCATCAAAACACAGTGAAGCGGTCAAAATCAGCACAACCAAAAACACCCAAAATATTTTTTTCATACAAACTACCCCAAAATACATCCGAAAGACAATTATATATTTTACATTTTACTATAACAACATTAATTAATCAACTTAAAAATACCAAAAAAATATACGGTTTATCAATATCGGCACCGATACTTATATGTTATGCAAAACTTCTTTCCCATGATGCCGTACTTACTACGGAAAATGACGGCGGAAAGCTTAAAATTAACTTCCCCGATATAAATCCAATGAAGTAAAATATCAGCATCTGTACGCAATTGAATTGATGAGTCAAGAAAACGGCTTCGCCGAGACTCAGGCGACCGTTTTCGGATAGTCCATCGACCAGGAAAGCTTGCTTTCCGTTCGGAGGGACATATAATCTTTTTTACTTTATAGGAAGCAATTTCCTATAAAGTAAAAAAATTCCGGCATAGGTAAATTGATCTATGCCGGTTTATTATTAATCAACGGTTCCTATAACATTAAAATCTACGCTCTTAACTTCCTTTTGCCCCTCGTAGTATTCCTTGAGTTTCAGAAGATTTTCTTTTCCGGGCTCATTAAGAGAGACAAGAACAAACACTCCACCGTCAGAATCATTACACAAAAACTCATAATGCTCAGCCATATCACTGTAAAGGAATGAACTTTCAAGAGCACCGTCAATGACATATTCACCCTTCACTTTTACTATCAGAGAATCGAGAGCATAGTTTCCGATACCGTCATCTACAAACAAACCAACAGAATACCGTAACACATTACGTGCATCTGCAGCGGTCAGATGCTTGTCACCGTCTGTATCACCCGTTTCCAACTGCACGGAAGTAAATTCTTCAAGTCCCACGGAGCAGCGAAGAACAAAGCGTGCATCCTCTGCGGTTGTTTTTCCGTCTTCAGTCACATCATACAAGAGAGCATCCGTATAAGCGAATCCTATAAGTTCAGCACTTTCAATCACATCATTATCTCCAAGATATCCCTTTAATCGGAGAATATCTGCAGTACCGGCATCTTTCAGATATACTGTGAAATATTTTATACCCGGAAATTCAACAAAAGCTTCAACCTCGGATATCATATCAATACAGAAAAAGTCTATATTGATCTCTCCGTCCTCCGTGAGATTCTCCGGATTTATACCTATATTGAGCCTGTCAAGCACATATTTGTGCCCGTCAATATACCCTGTAATATATTCCTCCGCAGCCATACAGGGTAGAACACAGGAGCTTATCACAAGAACAGCCAAAATAAATGTTAATGTTTTTTTCATACTATAGCCCTCCCGTTTATATATTGTGATTGTCTGCAACAAAAAATGTAAACCATCGGACTCACCTCCAAACAATTTTTTCATTTTAACTCTGTTCTTATTATATAATAATGCTGTAAAAAAACAACAAAAAAGCAAAAACGCACAAAATTTCTGCAAAAACGTTAGTTTTTTCATTAAAAAATAGAAATTACCCCCGCCGGGAAAGCAGGGGTACATATTATTTCTTTATAACCTTAAACGAAAGCTTATGCTCGCCGAGGTTTTCACCTGTTACGGTAACGGTGATATCACCTGATTTACCGACAGTTCTTATCCAGAAGGCACGGGCACCGCCCACAAGGGCAAATTCATCAGGGCCGATAATCTTTGCGGGGCCGTCAACAGTAACCTTTATGCTGTTGTTTGCAAAGGGAAGACGGTTGCCGTTCTGATCAACACAAATAAGCTCAATTCTTGTGACATCGTAAGTCTTATCCTCAATAAGAGTATCGCTGTCAGCCTTCAAAGTAAGCTGCTGACTGTTTGCGGCAGTACGGGTAACGGATTTCACAAGAATGCCGTTTTTATAGCCGTCAAAGCGGTATTCTACCTGCTCGTCGCCCCAGTTTGCAAAGTACTTTGTAACGAGGTCAACCATTTCTGATATCTTCATCTTACCCTTAAGGAATGAATAAGCAATTTCAAGATAGTGCTGAGGAGGCATAATATATCCGTGAACGGATGCTGCAACAAGTGCATTCTTAAGAGGAGCTGCAACATCGGGAGCCAGACCGTCTTCTTCAACAAGGCTGTCACCTATATAGTCCTGCGGAAGAATGGGAGGATGAGGAAGATTCGGATATTTAGCCTTGTTGGGATATGCCGTGGACTTATATTTTCCGTTTTTGTAAATCTCAACATAATCGCAGTTTGTAAAGATATATGTTTGACCTATAATTGCACCGGGATGCTCGCCTACATCCATAGCGGATGAGGTTTCAAGCACGGGAACATCATCCTGCTGTGAGGAATAAACTGCAGCGGCAAGTTTCGGGATACGGAACATATCAGCCACTCCGTGATAGCAGATTCTGTCACCGCTTCCGAAGTCCTTATGGGTATTATAGTCAGCCATACACCAACCGATAGCACCCGAATGACGACGGCTTCCGAAAGAAGTGTTTTGCACACGAAGATGTCGAAGGGCATGCTCTGTACGAAGTGCCTCTCTGTCAAAGGTCTTTGTGGGGAACATATGGCCGTTATGCTCTGTTACAAGGTAGGGAGCCTTGATTCCGCAGGTGATTATTGCGGGAAGAAGATTTATGGGCCCGCCGGAATGAATGAAATCGTTGTATGTATAAACATCTTCAAGCAGGTGGCTTCTTGGGAAGTTTCTGACACCGCCCGTCTGTCTTGTGGGGTCAAGCTCTCTTGCAAGTGCATTGGTCTCGGTATAGAACTCATCACAGTCACCGCCCTCATTGACACGAACACCCCATAAAATTACCGAGGGATGGCTCCTGTCACGGATGACCATTCTGCGTACATTATCAAGACAGTTTTCTCTCCATTCGCCCTCACCGAGGAACTGCCAGGAAGGCATTTCTGTGAATACGAGAAGACCGATTTCGTCACAGCGTTCAAGGAAATGAACGGAATCAGGATAGTGTGCCGTTCTTACTATATTACAGCCGAGTGTATATTTCATAAAATCAGCATCAGCTATCTGTGCGGATGCCGGCATAGCATTACCCACATAGGGATAGCTCTGATGACGGTTAAGACCGATAAGCTTTAAGGGGCGTCCGTTAAGAACAAAGCCTGTTCTTGTAAATTTTGCTTCTCTGAAGCCGAAACGCTTGCAGATTTCATCGCTTCCGTATGATACCTTAAGAGTGTAAAGCTTGGGATTGTCAACATCCCAAAGTTCCACATCCTTTACCTTCCAGCGGATGCGGATAACCTTTCCGTCAACATCGGCAGTTTTCTTTCCGATTTCTTTTTCGCCGTCGAAAAGCTCAAAATTACATTTACCGGTAACCTTTTCGGAGAAGGTAACATCAGCTTCAATGATTTTTTCACTGTAAAGCGGATCGGGAGTTTTTACGAAAACATCCTCAATATATTTTTCGTCATATATATCAATATGTACTTCTCTGTAAATACCGCCGTAAACAAGATAATCAACAACCTTGCCGAAGGGAGGAATTTCAGGTCTTTCCGTTGAATCAAGCATAACGGCAAGACAGTTGTTTCCCTTATTCACATTATCGGTTATCTCAAAAGAAAACGGAGTATATCCGCCCTTGTGTTCACCGATAAATGTACCGTTAAGATATACCTTCGCATAGCTTGCAGCACCCTCAAAGCTTATAAAAATATGCTTGTTCCCCTCAAATGCATCCTGCGGAAGTCTGAAGGTCTTTCTGTAGCAGCTTACAAACTGAAAAGAAGCTTCATCAAAGTAGTTATAAGGCAGTTCCTTGTTTGTGTGAGGAATATCGACTTTTTCAAAAGAGCCGTCATTGTAACCGGGTTTTATCATATCCTCGGTAAAGCTTTCGCTGAATTTCCAGTTAAAATTCAGGTCAATGGTTTTTCTCATACAGGTACTCTCCTTTTTTGCAAAAATACAAAAATATTATACATAGAAAACTTCATTAAGTCAATCATATAAAAAAACAGTTGATTTGTACGATACTAACTGATAAAATAATCTTATCTTATTCCGGGAGGCAGAAAAAATGAAAAAATCAGCTAAAGCCCTGAAAATAATCACAGGTACAGCCGTGGCAGGTGCAGCGGCATATATAGGTGCAGGCGGTGCTCTGTGTTACGGGATTCTTTCAAAAAAGGCCTGTAACAAACACCCCGAAGAGCTTCTTCGTGCTCCCGGCAATATGGGAAGATATATGAATGATGAGCATTTCAGAAATGCTGACGACTGGTATAACGCAATAAATCCCGACGATACCGTTCTTACAAATGAAAAAGGGGAAAGGCTTCTTTCAAAAATCATTATGCAGGACAGCTTTTCACACAAGTGGCTTATTGCCGTTCACGGCTACACCTCCCGCCCGAGAGCTATGGCAAGACAGGCAATACACTTTTATAAGAACGGCTATAATGTTTTAATGCCCTGTCAGAGAGCTCACAGAAATCAGGAAGCAAAATTCACTTCAATGGGCTATTTTGAAAAATATGATGTAATTTCGTGGATAAATTATATTCTGTCAATTGACAGCAAAGCTGAAATCGTGCTTCTGGGTATATCCATGGGAAGTGCCACGGTAATGCTGACTACGGGAGAAAAGCTTCCCCGAAATGTAAAATGCTGTATTGCCGACTGCGGTTACACAAGCTGCAAAGAATTGTTCAAGGACTCAATAAAACGAGAAGCAGGTCTTCCCGAATTTCCGTTTTTAGGTGCGGCAAATATATTTTCGAAGCTGTTTCTCGGCTGGAGCTTTGATGACTGCTCCCCCATTGATGCAGTGGCTCATTCAGAGACTCCCACTCTTTTCATTCACGGTGAGGACGACCCCGTAGTACCCTTCTGGATGATGGAGGCACTTTATGAAAAATGCTCTGCTGAAAAAATGAAGCTGGCAACACCGGACACGGGACACGACGAAGCCTGTGCTAAACACCCCGAAAAATACTGGGAAGCTGTAGACAGCTTTGTTGAAAAATTCATATAATAACACAAAAGACCATACTCTGTCATACGACAAATTATGGTCTTTTTCTCATTTTAAAGTATTACGCACTACGAGTTACTTTACATCAATTCCGCCGAACACAGCGGCACCGTTAATAAAAACCGTAGGAATTCCCTGTGTAAAGGGTCTGCCCGTTTTGTTAGCTACTCCACCGAAAACGGGAGTTGCACATATTTCAACATTAACATTTTCAGGAACAAATATATTCATACCGCCGAAAACACAGCCTGCGTTAATAACAATGTCCTCTGTAATCACCGCACCTCTAAGGTCACAATCAATTCCTCCGAATATCGCATAAAGATTTGCCCCGAAAAAGCCTTCACCGGGGAAGCCTACCTTCTGCCCTGAAAAAATTGCAGTACATTTTTTCACAGGAAAGCCTCTTGAATTGATTTTTTTTATGGCTTCCTTTGCGTTTTTGTTCATAACATCCTTGAAAATAAGGCAAAGACCTATAACTACTAAAAGCACGGGAACAATAAGCTTTCCGAGCATTTCAAGAGAAATAAGGTCACGGGCAACAAGGAACAGGAATATACCCACAACAAGACCTATCATACTACCTGTCTTGTCTCTTTGTGTAACAAGGGTTATAAGGCTCGGGATAATGATAATAAAAGCCCACCAGCCGTCAAAAAAGATATTAAAGTCTATTACATCCAATGCCTTGAGTCCGAAAAGAACACCGGCTCCCACAAGGAGAAGCCCCCATAAAACATTGTTAACTTTTTTCACACACAACACCTCTTATGCACTTTTACGGTAATATTTTACAATAATTTATCCCTAAAGTCAACAACAATGCATATTGCTAAAACAAGAGCATTGTGTTATAATTTCAGTAATATGTATCCGGAGGTAATTTATGAGATTACAGGAATCAGGCGAAATGTATCTCGAAACCATATATATTCTGTCTAAAACGCTTTCGATGGTGCGTTCCGTGGATGTCAGCGAGCATCTCGGCTATTCAAAGCCAAGTGTTTCAAGAGCGGTGGGCCTCCTTAAAAACGGTGGCTTTATCACTGTAGAGGACAGCGGCGAATTAAAGCTCACTGAAGAAGGCTACAACATAGCAAATATGATGTTTGAAAGACACACAATTCTTTCCGAATGTCTTATGGCTCTCGGTGTCAGCCGTGAAACAGCAACAGAGGATGCCTGTAAAATTGAGCATGTCATCAGCGAAGAGTCATTTGAAGCAATAAAAAAATATATGTCCGTAAAATAAGCTTTTCAGGTAGCAGCTATGAAAATAACTCTCGATAATAGAAAAGAATATCAGACCTTTACGGGAATCGGAGCATCCGGTGCATGGTGGGCACAGGTCGTGGGCGGCTGGGAGCACACCGACGAAGAAAGCCAAAAAAAGGTAAATGAAAGAATTGCTGAGCTTCTTTACAGTAAAGAAAACGGTATAGGTATGACAATTTACCGTTACAATCTGGGAGGAGGTTCAAAAAACAGTCTTTCAAGTGTTTTCCCGAACAAAAACAGAATGGCTGAAAGCTTCGATAAGGGTGACGGAGCATACGATTGGACAAGAGATAAAAATGCCGTCAATATGATGAAGCTCTGTGTAAAAGAGGGTGCCGAAGAGGTCATTCTTTTCAGCAACTCCCCTCCCGAAAGGCTTACCAAAAATCACAAATCCTGCCTTGATAAAGCATGGAGAAGCAATCTTCCGAGAAAAAACGAGGAAGCTTTCTCAAAATATCTTCTTGACTGTGCAGAGCATTTTATAAATGACGGTATTCCCGTAAAATATATTTCTCCCGTAAACGAGCCCTTGTGGATATGGACTGAGAAAAACGGTCAGGAGGGCTGTCACTATACGCCTTACGGAGTTTATTCACTTCTGAAAAAAACTGCCTCTGCACTTAAAAACAGACCTTCACTTAAAGATGTTAAACTAAGTGCATGTGAAAACGGCGATATCCGTTGGTTCAATAAAACATACACATTGGCAGTGCTTCTTGACAAAAAAATAAGAAATGCCTGCGACGGGATCGATGTTCATTCCTACTGTCTTCCGATTCCCCTGAAGCTTCTCAATAACCGTGTGGGCTTCCTTAAAAGATACAGAAAATTCCTGAATATATTCTTCCCCGATATCCCCGTTAAAATGAGCGAATGGTGCCATATGAAAGGCGGACGGGACTACGGTATGGATTCGGCTCTGGAATTTGCAAGAGTAATGTATGAGGATATGACAATTCTCAACGTATCTTCATGGCAGCATTGGATTGCTGTCTCCGATGTAGATTACTGCGATGGTCTTATTTACATAAACGAAGAAGAAAAGACCTTTGACACAACAAAAAGACTTTTTGTTACGGGAAATTTCTCAAAATATGTACCCCTTGGTGCAAAAAGAACAGCAATTACCTGTGACGATAAAGATATAATGCCCTTGGCATTTTACAAAGACGAAAAAACGGTAATTATTCTGATTAACCCCGAAGAAAATGAAAAGACTCTTGAAAACACCTTCGGTAAAAGAGTTTTTTATGCACTTACCGATAAAGATAATGACCTTACGGAAAAAGAAATTTCAAGAAATGAACAAATAAAGCTCCCCCCGAAAAGCGTTATAACTCTTATAATCTGACAAGAAAGCGGTATTATATGAAATACGATTTTACTTCCGTTCCCGACAGATCAGGGTGCGGTTCATCAAAATGGAACAGTGCAAAAAATGCAAGTGTTGATGCAGTTCCTCTTTCCGTTGCGGATATGGAATTTCCGACTGCACAGCCGATAAAAAATGCACTTGCAAAGCTTGCAAACGAACAGATTTTAGGCTACACAGACCCTACGGACGAATACTTTGCTGCGGTCACTTCGTGGATGCACAGAAGGCATGGTTTCGATATACAAAAGGAGTGGATAGTCACAACTCCCGGTGTTGTAAATGCTTTGGGAATTCTTATAGATGCCGTAACAAACCCCGGTGACGGAATAATTATTCTCACTCCGGTTTACTATCCCTTTGATATGGCGGTTCTTGCAAAAAGCAGATGCTTTGTTTACAGCGAGCTTCTTCTTAATGACGGGAAATATGAAATTGATTTTTCCGACCTTGAAAAAAAGGCGGCTCTTCCCGAAACAAAGGCGATAATCTTCTGCAATCCCCATAACCCAATAGGACGGGTATGGACCGAGGAAGAGCTGAAAAGGGTTGCGGATATATGCAATAAAAACGGAGTATTCATCATTGACGATGAAATACACAATGACCTTATAATGTCCGGTGTAAAGCATACGGTAATGGCAACGCTCGGTGAAGAAACAAAAAATAATATAGCAGTGTGCACTGCTCCCAGCAAAACCTTCAATCTTGCGGGACTTCAATGCTCAAATATCATCATTCCCGACAATAAGGCAAGAGCAAAGGTAAATGCCGTAATGATGATGAATTTACAGAATCATCTCAATATTTTTGCATTTGAAGCCTGTAAAACGGCATATAACGAATGTGAGGAATGGCTTGAAGAGCTTCTGACTGTTATCGACGGCAATGCAAAATATGTTGAAAGCTTTATGGCTGAAAAGTTTCCCGAAATAAAGGTATTCCCTCTTGAGGGTACTTATCTTCAATGGCTTGATATGAGAAATCTCGGTATGACACATATTGAGCTTCGGAAAATGCTTGAAGAAAATGACATTTTCCTTGATTGGGGTGAAATGTTCGGAGATTTGGGCAGAGGCTTCCAAAGAATCAATCTTGCCTGTGCAAGAACAACTCTTGAGAAAACAATGGCAAGATTTGAAAAAGCCGTAAATGAAGTCCGTGAAAATTGGAAAATAAACGGCAAGCCATATCACAAGAAGCTTGAAAAGGGTGACCTTATTACCGATTTCGTTTATAACTCCCCTTACGGCACGGGTAAGCTTCTCAAGCACAACATTTCAAAAAAGACGCTTCTTGTTTTCTCCCGTTACATTGAATGTGACATCTGCCTAAAAACTCTTGATACCTTCAAAAAATATCAGCGGGTTTTCGGGATGTTCGGAATTGATGTTAAATTTATTCTGCAAAATACCGCAGAAGAGCTTTCCGCAGTACAAGGTCACTATCCCTTTGAGCTGATTGCTGACCCCGATTGTATATTCTTTGATAGATATAACATCTTTGAAGCCAACAGTATGATAAATATGGTCGCAGGTGACAAGATGTTCGAAGAAATGACCAAGGGGGACATAAGAAATCTTCTCGACTCTGATCTTATGGAAGCATTCGTTGACCCGAAGCCGTCTTCACACAGGCAGTTACAGCTTCCTGCTCTTATAGGAATAGATAAGAGTATGAAGGTAATATATTCACATTACTGCAAAACAATAGGCGATTTCCCCGATTCGGGAACGCTTCTCGGAGCACTCCGAAAAAACTGAAAGAAAGAGGATATTAAAAATGGCAAAAGAGAAAAAACAGCTTCGTCCCGGCTTTGTCGTACCAAAAAAGGAGCTCAATATGTTCGCTGTAGGTGCTATGGGACAGGGTATGATATACGCTATGATGTCAAGCTATATCAGTGACTACTATGTAAATGTTTTACAGCTTCCTTTGATGTTCGTTATGATGCTTATGCTTTTTGCCCGTATATGGGACGCAATAAACGACCCGCTTATGGGTATAATTGCAGACAAAGCACATCCGAAGCACGGAAAAATGAAAGCATATATTCTTTATGCAATAGTTCCTATTGCAGTTCTTACGGTTATGCTTTATATGTCCCCTGACCTTCCCAAAACGGAGCTTATGATATATGCGGCTGTAACTTACGTTCTCTGGGGTATGTGCTACACCCTTGCAGATGTTCCCTTCTGGGGCATACCCAATCTTATGACCCCAAATGCCGATGAAAGAGGATATGTTATTTCCTACACAAAGAATCTCAACGGTATCGGCTCTGCTCTTCCCGAGGTTCTTTTCCTTGTTGCCGGCTTCACCCTTCCCACACTTCTCGGCTCAACAGGTATCGAATATGAAAAACAGCGTTACCTCATAATTGCTGTTGTATGCGTTGCAATAGGTATAGTAATGTACGGAAATTCATATTTCCATATCAAAGAAAGAATCATCCCCCCTGCAAAGGTAAGAAAACCCGGTGAGCCCACATCTCTTAAGAGAATTTTTACCTGCAAGCCCCTTATGCTTGTAGTTTTAATGGGTGTGCTTTCAAGCGGAAGATATATGGTACAGGCTGCAGCAGTTCATGTTGCCCGTTATGCATTCTACATAGGACCCGAGCTTACCCCCGACCTTTCACTTGAGCTTCGTACAAAGTATATTGCAGAAAGCGTTTCATCTGTTAAAACGATTTTCCAGGTATGTGCAATTGTCGGTATGTTCGGTGCTATGCTTCTTATGCCCAAGCTTATAAGAAAATTTGATTATAAAAAGATTCTCATTACAACCTGTCTTGCAGGCTTCGTTGCAAGCATATTCACAACAATAATCGGTTGGTTTACTGCAAATCTTTATATATGCATCCCCTTTATCCTCATTTCCTGTATCCCTCTCGGAGTTCTCAATGTTGTTTCAAACGCTATGATCGGTGACTGTCTTGACTATCTTGAGCTCAAAACAGGCTTCAGAGATAACGGGCTTGGCTCTGCACTTCAGGGCTTTGTAAATAAGCTCGGTAACGCACTTGCCACAACAGGAATCATCCTTATGTATATTTTTATTGACATTGATCCCTCTCAGATGCTTTCAAGCGAGGTTGTAATGGCAGCTACAGAGCTTTCAAGAACACAGAACTTCGCTATGTTCTCACTTGTTTCCATTGTTCCCGGTATCAGTATGCTTCTTTGCACAATTCCTATGTTCTTCTATAAAATATCAGGTAAAGAAAGAACAAAAATCATTGAAGAGCTTGCAAGAAGAAGAGAAGCACAGAAGGCTGAAATTACAGAATAAATTTTTTACATAACGAGGAAAGCTTGCTTTCCGTTCGGAGCGACATACAATCTTTTCACGTTATAGGAAGGAATTTCCTATAATGTGAAACCAAAGCCTGCAGAATACAAAAAAGTATACTGCAGGCTTTTTTCGTTAGTCGTTATCTTCTTCAAACATTGAAAGAATTTCATCAAAAATGCTGTCGTCCTCTATTTCTGAATATTTTTCGGGATTTTTGCCGTCACTTTCCGTAAATTTCATTATTGTTATCATATCGTCACCCGTTTCAAGAAGAACGGCATATTCCTCACCGTCAAAAACATACATTTCAAGAAATTCAAAAACGGCTTCATTTTTACCGTCTGTCAAAATAATATCTCCGTCTTTACCCTTGTTTATATATTCCATAAAAACACCGCCTTTTCGTATATCATAACGAAAGGCGGCAATTTTGTCAACCGACGGCACCCGATATCTTTATATTTTCATACTTTCCCGAACAGACTTCATTTACAACATCGGAAATAGTAAGCACATTCATATCTGTAAGGGCGGCAGAGGGTACAACTATTTCAACTGCATTTTCGGATATCACCGCAACACAGTCACTTCCTGTTTTTCCCGTTACAAGACTTTCAATATCTGTTTCCATTTTTATTACATTACCGAGGTCTTCAATAGCTTTTGCCGTTGAAACAGCGGCGTCACTCTCTGCTGTAGCAGATGCTAAAACCGTCTGAAGCTCTTCCATAGCAGAAGCGTGTGCCGTGTCACGGTTGAGTCTTACGGAAGCAAAATACTCACCGTCATCGGAATTACCGACAAGCTGTGCCTGACCGTCGGGGGCATCTGCCGATATCTGCCCGTCATTACTTGCGGAGCCTTCGGGGAAAAGCTCTGTATTACTGCCTGTGTAATACCAGTTTACAAAAACGGCAAGGCCGAGAGCCACAACAAGTGCTGCCAATACTATCTGTTTTTTACCTAAAAGTACATGCATAAATGATTCCTCCGTTTATTCTTTCATTATTGTTACCCATATTCTGTTAACGGGAACACCGAGTGCGGCACTGACAAGCCGTATTATTTCCTGCTTCACAATATTTGAAGCGGCACCCTCACAGGTGATCCCCACACCCCTCACAACGGGAGCAGTAATTTTGAGAGTAAGTCCGTTTGTATCTCCCGATTCTTCTATGATTACATATTCATCAGAATATTCATAAGAATTTTCACCGCTTTCACTTTCCGTATTAACGGCAAATGTGCGTTCTTCAAGTGAATCAACGGTCACCATTACCCTGACTTTTCCCACACCCTCCACATTTTCAAGCAGCTCTTCAAGCTTATCTTCTATATTTTTTTCAACGGTATAAATATCATAATCCGTATTTTTTGTTTCCTGCTTATCCGAGGCTCCTCCCGAAAACAGCAAAAGCAGCATTCCCGCAATTCCGAGAACCGTAATTAACAGGAGTTTTTTATCTTTCTTTAATCTTTCTGTAAGCTTCATAAAGGTCTTATTCAATGACATATTCCACCCTGATATCAGGTATTATTCCGAGTGCTTCAAAAAGAGCATCCCGCATTTCCTTTTCAAATTCCGGCTTTGCCGAAAAGGTTATACCTACATATTCAATATTTATGCTCATATCATCCGTTTTATCAATAAAAATCTCGGTTTTATACGGAACATTAGTAAATTTTCTTACGGTATCCTTTATTATTGCTTCAACGGCTGCTTTCCCCTGTTCTTCAAAATAATCGCCGAAATCTTCGCTTTCGGGAGGTGTACCGAAGCTGAAATCCAAATCAGAAAAAGATTCAAACACATCGAAAAGAGGTAAAAACACAGCAACCATAACGGTTATACTGATAACGGCCTTTGCGATCCTTGAAACAGAGCCCGACGGCAGTAAAAAGCAATAGATAAGACTTCCTGCACTTACAAAAAGCATTAAAAGTCCCCAGTTTTTCAGTTCTTCCATTTTAACTCCTGCTCACAGTAATAAGAATAGCAATACTTATTATAAAAACAAATGATATGAAGCATAATGCTCCCGTAACGACGGATAAAACTCCGCTTAAATTTTCGGAAAAGCTTTTTATTTCAACACATCCCGTAATATCGGAAACTGCCGAAATAACATAAAGTATGCCTTTCCATATAAGAATATTTATAAGCGAGGGAAGATTAATTACTGTTATCCCTGCAACGCCAAGCATCCCCACGGTATTTTTAATAAGCCCCATACCTGCCACAACTGAATTGAGAGCTTCGCCTATAGCAGAGCCTACAACAGGCACGGTGTTTCCGATCAAAAATCTCATTCCTCTTATTGTGACGGAATCTGCAGCACCTGCAATAACTCCTCTCACAGATAAAACAGCTACAAAAATTCCCGCAACGAATGCCATAAATAAAGTGAGTGCCTTTGATAATGTTCTTCCTATACCGTCAAGCTTCATAAAAGGATTTATCGCACCTGCCGTGCATACTGCAATCAGCACAGCAGATAAAACGGGGACTATATTTTCAAAAAGAAGCGATACAAATTCGGCAAAGGCAAAAACCACGGAATTGAAGCTGACAGCAAGTGCGGGATTACCCGAAAATGATACGATTCCCGTGAACACGGGTATTAAAACCAGCATAAAATCTTTTGTAACAAGAAGCGAAGAACAACATTCCGTGAACACCTCAGCCGTAAAGCTTACGACAGAAAACATTACCGTCATAAGTGCGACACTTTTCCCCATAAGAAAAAGTCCTGTATTTTCGGGAAGAATACCGCTTATGAGAGCTGTTATAAAAATAAGTGTAACTGAAAGCACAGCGGCACCGATATGCTCGGATAATCCGTTTGTAAACAGCGTGATTACCGTGTTCAATGCCTTTTCGGCTGAAATTTCAGTAAAGCTTTCACCGATATCAGAGCTTATTCCGAAGCTTTCAAGCAGCTCTTTTGTTTCTTCGGAAAATACATCAAACACCTCATCAACAGAGCTTTCGAGTGCTGATGCTTTCAATGAAAACTGAAGCATCATAAATATACATATAATTATAACTACCGCTTTTTTCATATACTCTCGACCAACTGTGCGACAAATGAGGTAAAGCCCTTTATAACAGGCAAGCTCACTGCCGTTATTATTACCTTTCCTGCAAATTCAAGCTTTGTGGCTGCAGCGGTATCTCCGTTATCACGGCACATATCAGAAAGCAACTGTGTGACAAGAGAAATTCCCAGCACCTTTATTAATACACCTATAAACTCCGATGACATACCGCTTATATTGAACAGCGAATCAAAAACTCCGAGTGCTTCTCTTATTTCATCACCTATAATAAATATCATTACGGCAGAAGCGGCAAGCTGTGAAAATACGGCAAATTCAGGCTTATGCTGTTTTAATAATGCGTAAACGAGCATTTCACAAAGCACAACTCCCACTATTTTTAACATCACAAGTCAAACACGCTCCTGACATATGAAAACATAGTTCCGACATACGGAAGAACCATCATAATAACAATAATAAGTCCGGCAAGTGTGGTTATCATTGTATATTCCTCTCTCCCCGAACGGGTAAGCACCTGATTAAGCACCGCAACAATAAGTCCCACGGCAGCAACCTTAAAAATTATTTCAATATCCGTACCGCTTCCCCCTTATATAAAGATAAAAAATACGGCGGCGGCAACAAGAAGTCCCGAATATACCGTAATATCACGGTTTTTCTCCCATCGCAGCTCCTCTTTTTCCGCCATTTTTTTAAAAGCCGATGAAAAGGCTTCACATCTTTCCAGAAAGCTTTCCTTTGATACCTTTCCCAGCACATCACCAAAGGAATGAAGCTGTTGCTTTGCATTCTGTTCCAGATAAAACGGACAAAAACCATCGGCAGACCTATACCATATCTCTTTTAAGTTCTCCCCCGATGAATACAGGGAAAGTATATCATTTATGAATGTCAGCTCCGAAAATGCACCCGCTGAAGAAAGCTTTTCAAAGCAGTCCGGAATATCATATGTACCGATACTGCAAAGCTGTCCGAATTCATAAAAGAAATCACACAGCCTTTTCAGTATACTCAATTTCTTTTTATGTAAAAACGACAGGTATATCCCTGACATCGCAATCGCCGTACAAAGTGCCGTAAGTCCTGCTAATTTCACACTGAATCTCCCTATAGTTATACACCGCTTCAACTTTTCCCGGTGCTTGAGATGATAAAAATACCACTTTATCAAAAACATTTTCATTAAAAAGAAGCCTGAACTGCTGTCTTCTTACGAGATTCCCGAGATTTCCCGCATGCATAGAGGCAATAAACGACACTCCGCAATTGAGTCCCTCGAGAAGACTTTTTGTTTCTTCCCTGCTTCCTATTTCATCACATACTATATACTGTGGGGACATAAGCCTTACTGCGTGAAGAATGGCATCAGCTTTATTCCTGCCTCTTATCACATCGGTACAATACCCTGAAGGATACTCGCCTGTAAGCTCTCCCCTCTCATCAATAACACAGACCTTTTTATATTCCCCGTTTGTACCGTCTGAAAGCCTTTTTGCTATATTTCTTAAAAGCGTGGTTTTTCCGCTTGCAGGTGTACCCGCTATAAGAAGTCCCGATGAAAATGAAAGTATTTTACCGTAATCAACATCGGCACGGCTATCCTGAAAATAGGGTATTCTGACACAAAGGGAGCTTATTTTTCCCATGCCCGTATTACTGCTTCCGTCACAGCATATTCCGATTCTTACTGCGTTTTTATATGTAATGAACCCGTTTTTAAGCTCTCTTTCGTGAGAAAATCCCGAATAGCCGATTGCTCTGTCCGTTATTTCATCAAGCTCGGAGGAATAAGGTATCAGCCTGTTTTCAGTGGGGCTGTGGGAAATATTTCCGTAACGGTCAATAAACCTTATTCCGTGCTTTGTAAAAAAGTATACGGAGATATCGGCAATAAGCCTTATTTCATAAATACCGCAAATAAGCTTACCTGCCTGCTCTATGGGTCTTTTAAGCCTTTCGGGAAATACGCTCAAAGCATCATTCACCATATCCAAAACTTCTCACCTTCTGTCACATTCTATGCACACTTGTCCCTTGATATGCCAAAAGAAAGTATCCTGTTTTTCATATGGGCATTTTGTCCCCCTTTTGTACAGGACATTTTGTTCATTTCGCCTATGACAAAATTTATGATTTTTTGGTAAAATAATATTAGTATTATGTTAGGACGGTATAAAAAATGCTGACTATAGGCTCTTATGTAATTTACGGAACTTACGGAATCTGCCTTGTAAAAGAAATTGCAAAGGATATGAAGGTAGGTACAAAAAGAAACGATTATTTCGTTCTTAAGCCTGTTGCTGCCCCCTCATCAACCGTTTATATTGCACTGACCAATAAAACAATGCTTGAAAAAACAAAAGCGATTCCCACATATGAAGAAATACACAAGCTTATTTCAGAAATCAGCGAGAGTAATATCATATGGGAGGAAAACTATAAATTAAGAAATGATCTGTTCAATGAAATCATAACAGAGGGCAACAGAGAAAGAATACTTGAAATGATAAAATGCATTATAAAGAAAAAAGAAGAATTGTCTCTTGAAAATAAAAAACTGCGTCTTGCAGATGAAACAGCCTTAAGAAATGCAGAAAAAATAATAAATGAAGAATTTTCATTTGTTCTCGGAATACCTAAAGAGGAAGTCGGAGATTATATTAAAAATCATTTAAAATAACAGTAAAATGAGCTGTAAAAAACTTCCGTTTTTTACAGCTCATTTTATCTTTATCGGCAATATTACAATTTAGGTTGTGCAGCATATAAAACAACTATATGGCGATATATAAGATTTGCATCAAGATCCACATAACAGTATGAGCCTGTCTGCTCATCATACATATATCTTCTTTCCTGCACTCTTGCCATTCCCGTGGGATCATTCTGATCTATAAGGCTTCCTTCCGTACAAAGGAATGTGCCGTCATCAAAAACCTCAATAATCTGTGCGGTATGGTCAACGGTGGGATATCCGTTTTCGTAGGTTCTTGTTTTGTTGCTTATAAAGAGCACATCACCTATACGAGGCTCGTAATTTACTCTGTCCTCGTCCGAGTGCTCATATACCGTCTTTTCTACCATATCATCATAGAAATCATAGAGAAAATATACATCCGCGGCTTCGGGGGTCTTTATATAGTAGTCAGCAAGAAGTGACGGAATATAAAGAGGAAGTGAATCAACGACGAATTTATCAGACCATGAGAATCCCAGTACATTTGAGAGAAGCTTTGAAAGCGAATCTGCTGAAAAAGTATTCGGAGCAAGAAGGTCAATCTCAGCCTTGCTGTAACCCGCTTTTTCAAGTGCAGGACGGAACACATAACTTATTGTGTAAAGACAGCACCACTTCTGGAAATTTTTAAGAAGTGCACTTAAAGGATTGGAGTCATCATAAATTGCAGGGTATGAACCAAGAAGAGGATGTGCAGTATCGTAAAGGGTCTGATAGAAAGTAAGCTCTTTTGCAGAGGGAATATGCTCGGGCTTGATAACGGGCTCCACAGTAGGTTCATCAGAAGGCTCTTCTTCCGTAAGCCCTACTGATCTTCTAAGGATAAGTCTTGCGTCTGTTGCCTGAACAGTGCCGTTTTCATCATAATCGGCAAGTGTCAACTGTTCTTCCGTAGGTTCATCAAGCCCTACCGAAAAACGAAGAGCCATTCTGGCATCAGCGGCGGAAATATTACCGTCACCGTCGACATCGCCTTTTTCAGCAGCAAAAGCAAAAACAGTTCCTGTTACAAGCAAAGCAGCCACAAGCAATAACGATAAAACTTTTTTCATTTTCTCATTCACCGACTTTATAAATTTTATAATGATATTTTAGCACACTTGTTGGTTTTATGCAACAAGCAAACTTTTAATATTATGAACAAATATCGGGTATATTATGGATATTTCTCTAACATATTCAAAAAACTTATTGCAATAAAAATAAAACATATGATAATATGATTACAGGACATATACGGAGGTATTGATATGAAAAACTTAACTGGCACTTTTACTCTTAATAACGGCATTAAAATTCCCTGCATCGGCTACGGTACCTGGCAGACACCGTCAGACGGCACGACAAAGGAATGTGTAAAAAATGCAATTACCTGCGGTTACAGACATATTGATACAGCATTTGCCTACGGCAATGAAAAGGAAGTCGGAGAAGGAATAAAGGCATCGGGAGTAAAAAGAGAAGATATTTTTCTTACAACAAAGCATTGGGTAACAGACAGAGGCTACGAAAAAACAATTGCCGCTGTTGAAAAATCTCTCGAGCTTCTCGGTACAGAATATATTGACTTATACCTCATTCATTGGCCCGCTGTAAGCAAGCTTTCTCCTGATTGGGAAGAAATCAACGCCGATACATGGAAGGGCTTCGAAAAGATGTATAAAGACGGCAAAATTAAAGCCATCGGTGTCAGCAATTTTGAAGAAAAGCATATTAAAGCTCTCTTAAAAACTGCTGAAATCAAGCCTGCTGTTAATCAACTTGAATTTCATCCCGGCTACACCCAGTATGAAAATATAAAATTTATGCAGGAAAACGGCATACTTGTCGAAGCATGGAGTCCTCTCGGAAGCGGTGCTGTTCTTAAAAATGAAAAATTACAGACAATGGCAGAAAAATACGGTAAGGATGTGGCTCAGCTTTGTGTACGCTTCGCTTTACAGCTCGGAATTCTTCCGCTGCCTAAATCTACAAATGTAAACAGAATGAAATCTAATGCAGATGTATTTGATTTTGAAATAGAAGAAAGCGATATAAAAGCACTTCTTAGCTTCCCTACACTCGGCTTCAGCGGATTTTCTCCCGAGGATGCACCCGCAGATGCACTTGCCGGTAACTGAATTAATTTTTCAGAGGTGACACTATGAATATGAAACAGCTTGAGCCTTTTGCTTGGGGTTATATTCACGCAGGACGGGAAAATAAAGATTACCGTATAGCAAACGGAATGAAAACATTCGCAGATGTGCTCAATGTAAATATCAATATCGATGCTTGGTTTCAGTCCCCATTGGGAGCTTTTTCTTCATATGCAGTACATTACAGCCGTTCGGACGGAATTGAACTGAATGAACGAATCAAGGACCAAAATGCAGAAAAACTCACAGCTCTCCACGACCTTGAAGAGCTGAATTTCTATTTTGATTATTTCCGTCCTTATGAAACCGTCAGGATAATAAGCAAGGAAAGAACCCCCATACAGGAAAAGCTTGAAATAAATAAATGCTGTTGGGCAGCGGGAGGCGGTCACTCAAACCCCGATTATGAAATGCTGCTGAGAATCGGTACAAACGGTATACGAAAAAAAATTGAGCATTTCAGAAAAGTGCATACAGATAAAAACGATTTTTATGACTCACTTATTCTTGCGGCAGAAACTCTTGAAACAGTAGCTGAAAAATACAGATTAAAAGCACTTGCAGAGCTTGAAAGTGCAGAAAATAAGGATAAAGAAATTCTCACTCGTATTGCAGATGCATTTTCCAATATTCCCCAAAATAAACCGAGAAGCTTTTTTGAAGCCTGTCAGTTTTTCTGGCTCTCCTTCTCACTTCTTGATATAGATTCCCCCGGTTTATTTGACTATGCTTTAGGTGCTTATTACGACGACAGCGAAGACGATTACCGCTGTCTTGAAAAGCTGTGGGAGCTGTTTAAGAATACAAGAACATGGAATCTGTGTATCGGCAGAAGCGACGATTTCGGAAACGACCATACAAATAAGCTTACATATGCCGTTCTTCGCATTGCAAAGGAAAAGAAATACAATACTCCGAACATCACAATGAGAGTAAATAAGAATACTCCCGAGGACCTTTGGGAGCTTGCTCTTGATACTCTTTCAACAGGAATCGGTATGCCTGCAATTTATAATGACCTTTCTGTATGCACAGCACTTGAATCCATAGGAATACCGCCGTCAGATGCACATCTTTACTGTATGAACGGCTGTAATCAGATAGATATTTTCGGAAAAAGCCATATGGGACTTGAAGACGGAGAAATAAGTGTACCCAAAGCACTTGAATTCGCTCTTTTCAGAGGTGTTTGTCAGTTTTCCATGGAAAAGCTCGCACCCGACACGGGAGCCCCCGAAGGCTTTGAAACCTTCAACGACCTGATGACGGCATACAAAAAGCAAATTGAATATATGGCTGATTATATCACAGATACCTCGAACAAGGCACAGGAGATTTTTGCAAATGATGCCCCAAATCCATGGAAATCATTTATGGTACAGGGCTGTATTGAAAAGGGGCTTGACTATAAAGACAGAGGCCCCATTTACGGTCACGGACAGGTGCTGACAGAGGGACTTCCCGACACCGCCGACTGCCTTGCCGCAATAAAGCACTTCATATATGACGAGAAAAAATATACAATGAATGAGCTTATCAACGCACTTAATGATAATTTCGAGGGGTTCGATGAGCTGTATCGTGATTTTTCAACATATGATAAGTTCGGCAATGACATTGAAGAAGTTGACAGCATTTATGCCGAAATAACAGACCATATTTACAGATACTTCCGGACAAAAAAGACCTTCCGAGGCGGTGTTTTCGGTGTCGGCTGCTCTACCTTTCACCGTGCTCCCGATTACGGCTTCCATTTAGGTGCTCTTCCAAACGGAAAGAAAAAGGGCGGAAAGCTTCTTGCTGACAGCATAGGGGCTACTCCCGGAAATGATGTAAACGGCCCCACGGCACTTCTGTGCTCCGTAATGAAGGGCAATCAGTATCTTGCTACAAGCGGAAATGTTCTGCAGATGAAGTTCTCAAAATCACAGTTTAACACTCCCGAGGGCAGAAATGCATTTACAGCAATCACAAAAACCTATTTCCGAAACGGCGGACAGACACTTCAGATAAATGTTCTGTCCCGTGAAGACCTTCTTGATGCACAGAAAAATCCCGATAATCACAAAAATCTGATAGTCCGTGTGGGCGGCTTCAGCGAACACTTCATAAAACTGGCAGAGCCTTTACAGGATAATATCATCAAAAGAACCGAAAACTAACCAAAAGGAACAATAAACAGTAAAACCTCAAGCTTTTCTCTTCAGATAGCTTGAGGTTTATATTTTTATTATGCTTTTTACTGATAACAGATAACTGATTTTATATTATCTTAATTCTTATCGGCTTTTTCAATTCCTTTGCAATTGAAATCATAGATGCAGTTCCTCTGCTTTTTTTCGTCCCGGAAACAAATCACATAATCGCAAGTGCAGGTTGTATTTTGTCTATAAAAACTATTACTCAGCAGTTAGAATTTCGCCTACATTATTAAGAATGTACTTGGGACGATAAGGGAAATTATTGATATCTTCAAGAGATGTAACACCGCTTAAAACGAGAACAGTGTCAACATTTGATTCGATACCTGCAATAATATCGGTATCCATTCTGTCACCGACAAAGGCGATATCACCGCTGTGGCATCCGAGCTTGCTTAAACCGTGACGGAGCATAAGGGGGTTGGGTTTTCCTATAAAATATGCCTTTTTACCTGTTGATATTTCAATGGGAGCAACGAGCGAGCCTGTTGCCGGCATAATTCCTCTTTCGGTAGGGCCTGTGATATCGGGATTGGTACCGATAAGCTTTGCACCCTTTCTTACAAGCTCAATTGCCTTTTCTATCTTTTCAAAATTATAGCTTCTGGTTTCTCCAACAACAACATAATCGGGGTTTACATCATTCATATAAATTCCCTGATCATATAAAGCCTTTGAAAGTGCACCCTCACCTATAACATAGGCTGTGCAGCCGGGCTTCTGTGAGCTTAAAAATGCCGCAGTTGCCATAGCGCTTGTATAAAAATGGTCAGCCGACACATCAAGCCCCATTCTGCCCAGCTTCATACTGAGCTCATGCGGAGTCTTTTCAGGAGAATTGGTGAGAAAAACGAACTTTCTGTCATTCTCAATAAGCCATGTAACAAATTCCCTTACACCGTCAAGTATTTTATTGCCGTGATATATAACGCCGTCCATATCGCATATAAAACCGTGCTTTTTCATTATTTCATTCATAAATTAACTCCTCCGTTTCTTAAATAATATTAAAATAATACAACAAAAAAGTCAAGCAAAACAACCTCTGCAAAAAAACACAGAGGTTGCTTATCAATATTCTGTAAAAAAAATAATCTTTTGGGGCAACATCGGCTTATCTCTCCGATCTCCGACCTTACTTATGAACGGATTTCCGCACCGAGAGTTTTTGTAAGCTTTTTGAGTGCAGACTTTGCAGCTGCTTCAATCTCGTCACCTGTAAGAGTCTTTTCGGCTGAACCGATAACAAGACGGATAGTAACGGACTTCTTACCCTGAGGAATCTGCTTGCCCTTATATTCATCAACGAACTGAACATCACGGACAAGGCTGTCGGCACTCTTCTTTGCCATAACTGCACCGTAGATATCCTCCCACTTTGTCATTGAATCAACAAGGAAAGAAAGGTCATATTCATTCATGGGGAATTCGGGAATATGAACAAAACGGTTTGTTCTTGACTTAAAGGGAATGAGAGCGTCCATATCAAGCTCAACAAGAATTGCTGATACTACCTTGATACCGCAATCAGTCTTTGCCTTGTGAGAAAGAAGTGCAAGGTCACCTATCTTTTCTTCACCAAGGTAAATATTGAGCCATACGGTTTCGTCTGCCCAGAAGGGCTTTTCCGCCTTTTTGAAGGTGAATTCTTCCATATGAGTGTATCTGGGCATCATACCGATAACACCCTTTGCAGTTCTGAAAAGCTCAGTTACATTATCGGGAGAGCCGACAAATGCACAGCCGAGGTGCTTTCTCTGATAAGGAAGTGCTTCCTTTTCATCGTATTCACAGGTATATTTGCAATCACGGAAAATCTGTGCTTCTTCGAAAATTGTAAATTCGGGGAAATTACGCTCATTCTTTACAATAGCCTTGCAGATATTGGGAAGAAGTGTTGAACGGACATATTTTTCCGAGGGTGAAGGAGGTGTGGAAAGTGCAAGCACATCATTTGTATCGGGAAGAAGAGCATTTACAAATGTATCAGTCATCCAAGGATATGTAAATATTTCCTGCATATTGCAACGAAATGCAAGATATTCCTTGATTTTTCTGACGAGGTCTGTATCAAGCTGATTTATAGCACCGTCAAATGTAGTGGTGATTGATGTGGGCTGGAAGTTTTCGTAGCCGTACATACGGGCAACCTCTTCCATAATGTCAGCCTTTATTGAAACATCACCTGTTGAACGCCATGTGGGAACAACAATGTGCATACCGGTTTCTGTAAAGGTAACCTCATATCCCATACTGCCGAGCTTACGGGAAACAACCTCCTGAGGTATTCTCATACCAAGTCTTCTGTCGAGCCAGTCAAAATCAACATCGATTTCTTTCTTAACGAGCTTGTTGGGATAGCTGTCATTGAAGGCAGTAACCTTCATTTCGGGATAAAGCTCCTTGAAAAGCTCAATTGAAAGTGTGAGGGCAAGGTCACATCTTTCGGGGTCAATAGCCTTTTCGTATCTTGCGGAAGCCTCTGTTCTGTTATCATATCGAAGAGCAGTTCTTCTTACCCCGTGGGAGTTGAAGTTTGCAACCTCGAGAATAACGCTTTCGGTTTCGGGAAGCACGGAATCCTTTGCACCGCCCATAACACCTGCAAGAGCAACTGCACCTTCTTTGTCTGCAATAACAAGGTCATCATTACAAAGCTCGATATCCTTGTCATTGAGAAGCTGAAGCTTTTCGTTTTCTTTTGCTCTTCTTACTTCAATGTGATCAATAATGTGGTTTGAATCGAACACATGAGTGGGCTGACCTGTTGCCAGCATTACATAGTTTGTAATGTCAACAAGAGCATTTATGGGACGAAGTCCTACTCTCCAAAGACGGCTTTGCATATAAAAAGGTGCTTCTTTTACCGCAAGATTTTCGATTTTTGCACCGATATAACGGGGACATCTTTCCTCGTCTTCGATTCTTACATCATAAACCGTATCAGCTTCGGGAACATATTTTTCAAATTCCTTAAGAGGAAGGTCATATAATGCTGCAAGCTCTCTTGCAATACCGTAATGTCCCCAAAGGTCGGGACGGTTTGTCATAGACTTGTTATCTATTTCAAGAATCATATCATTGAGATCAAGTGCATCTGCAAGATTTGTGCCGGCAGTCACATCAAGATATGATATATCCATAATTGCGTGGTCATCATCTGTGGGGAATAAATCAGAAAGTCCCACTTCAACTGCGGCACAGATCATACCGAAGGAAGCCACACCGCGAAGCTTTGTATTCTTGATTTCAACGGGCTCACCTTCACCGTGCCAACGAACCATAGCACCGGGACAGGCAACAACAACCTTCATACCTGCTTCAAGATTTGAGCCACCGCATACGATTTCCTTGATATCATCAGTACCGATATCAACCTTACATACACGAAGCTTGTCTGCATTGGGATGAGGAAGAACTTCATTTATAACACCGACAACTATGCCGTCAAACTGCTTTTTAAGGTCATGCACACCTTCAACCTCAACGGTTGCCATTGTAAGATCATACGCAAGCTGTGACATATCCATATCGTCTGGAAGCTTTACATAGTCTTTGATCCAATTAAGTGATAATTTCATCGTTTTCTCCTCCTTATTTAAACTGTGTGAGGAATCTTAAGTCTGTGCTGTGGAACATACGCACATCGTCAACACCGTAACGCATCATAACAAGTCTGTCAAGACCGATATTTACATAGAAGCCTGTGTATTCATCGGGATCAACACCTGCAGCACGAAGAACATTGGGATGAGGTGTTCCGCCCGGCATAATTTCTATCCAGCCGACATGCTTACAAACGCTGCAGCCTTTACCTCCGCATACAAGACAGCCCATATCAATTTCAAAGCCGGGCTCAACAAAGGGGAAAAAGCCTGCTCTCATTCTCACGGGAACATCCTGTCCGAAGACCTTGGAAAGAATGCTCTTTATCATAACCTTACCGGCAGTATAGGTAAAGTCTTTATCAACAATAAGTGCTTCATACTGGAAGAAAGCTCTTTCGTGACGGGCATCCGTTGTTTCGTTTCTGTATACTCTGCCCGGGTATACAAAGCGGTAGGGGGGCTTATGTGTCTGCATATAGCGTACAGAGTCGCCTGTAAGGTGGGGACGAAGGCAGAGCTTTTCGTTAGCTTCGCCGCTGTCGTGTCCTTCAAGCCAATATGTATCCATGCTTTCACGGGCAGGATGATTGGGCGGGAAGTTAAGATTATCGAATGCAAAATATTCGCTTGTGATTTCGGGACCTGAGAATACTTCAAAGCCCATTGAACGGAAAGCATCATTAAGGTCATAGCACATCTGTGTTATGGGATGAAGACCGCCGATTCTCGGAGGAAGTCCGGGAACTGTGCAGTCAAAATCGGGAGAAATGGCAAAAGCCTTATTCTTGATTTCTTCTCTTCTTACATCAATCTGCTCACCGAGAGCATTTTTTACCTGATTCACTGCTTTGCCCATTTCGGGACGAAGACTTACATCAAGCTTGGGAATTTCCTTCATAAGAACAGTTACGAGACCTTCCTTACCAAGGTATTTGCCCTTTACAACCTGAAGCTCACTTTCAGAGCCTGCAGCTTGGATTTCTGCTGTGCCGTCACGCAGTAAAGCATCTAATTTTTCTTTCATATTATAATTCCTCATTCCTTTTTTCGGATTAGAATGCATTAATAATCGAATTATATCACAGTATAATATTTATTGCAATATAGGAATTAAGAAAAATATTTATCACCGTATTAAATACAATTAATAGTCAGGATGCCGCAGAATCAAAATCATACGGCATCCTTTTTTTGCTTTATTTTTCATTCACAAAAACCCTGAAAAGAGGCAGACAGGAGTAAAAAAACCTTTTATAGGCTTTACAGTAGTCTTCACTTATCTGCGTTCTTTTACAGCCTCCTCCTCTGCAAAGGCCGTACACATTACAGTTTTTACAGCGTTCGGGAATTACAAGGCTCTCTTTGATAAAATTTACGGCAGTTTCCGATTTTTCCATTGCGGTGAAATCAGTTTCTTTTATGTTACCGAGAAAATATTTATCAGTGCAGTAAAAGTCACAGGGATATATATTACCGCCCGCTTCCGATACAAACTGATGGGTACAATGCCCCATAATTCCGCATTGTTCGGGAGGCTGTCGAAGATACAAACGAACCCAGTTATCAAACTGACGGACGCTTACATAATTGTGTCTTACATAATCTTTGACATAAAGATTAAACACACGGATAAGAAAATCACCGTACTGCTCACTTGTCATATAAAGCTCGCTTTTTTCATCTGACTCAAAAGGACGAAGACAGGGAATGAACTGCAGATAATGAAAGCCTTTATCACGAAAATAGCGGTAAATTCTTTCACCGTTATCGGCACAGTATCCGGTAAGCACCGTGAGAATATTGAAATCAACATTATATTTTTTCAGAAGCTGAGCACAGGTAAGAATCTTATAAAAAGAGTTCTGCCCCGACGGTTTTTTACGGAATTTATTTCCCTCATAATCACCGTCAAGAGAAAGCCCTACGAGAAAACGGTTTTCATATAAAAACTGTGCCCATTCATCATCAATTACCGTTCCGTTAGTCTGCATACCGTAAAAAATTTTACTTTTTTTCACATTATATTCGTTTACGGTATTTACAAAAAACTTAAAAAAATCGAGTCCCGCAAGGGTAGGCTCTCCTCCTTGAAAAGCAAAAGCGACCTGATTTCCGTCTGCATAGGCAAGAGCTTTTTTTATCAAAATTTCAGCAGTATCATATTCCATAATACCGAAACCGAGATGCTCACGGTGTTCGGACACATCACGGTAGAAGCAATATTCACAGGAAAGATTACAAAGTGATGATGCAGGTTTAATCATTAACGATAATGGCGGCATAATTGTACACATATCATAATACAGGACAGATACAACTTCCCGAGAACCACAAAATAAATTTTGTGATTTGTAGGGGACATCGCCCACAAACCGTCAAGGCAAGTGACTGCCGAATTATGATTTTACTCCTCTGCGATTATTTTTGAATTTTTCCGTAATTTCGTGAAGCTTCTCGTTGAATTCGTCTGCAATTTCGGGATAAACCGTTGTTCTGTTATAGTTCTCGGCATAGTCATCTGTTAATATATGAAGCCAGTTTTTACGGTTTTTATCCCAGAAAGCGGAATTATCGTTCTGTATTTTTTCAAAATATTTGAATGTGATATAATCGTTATTTTCGATTACATCAAAATCATAATCGGGGTATTTTTCCTTGATTTCAGCTACGGGAACAGCATACTGAATTGACTTTATAACCTCACGCTTCATATGAAGAATGGGGCTTTCCTCGGTATGAATAACAGTATCGTCCAGAAGCAAGGAAGCCATTGAGATTCCGTCGATCTCACGGTCAGAGGGCATATAATTTTCTTCACCGTCGTTACCCGTTATACCGCAAAGCTCCACCAAAGTGGGATAAAGGTCAGTGAGCACGGCAGAAGAAGATCTTTCGGTGCCTGTTTCCCCTAATTTTCCGTCCGCATTGTCCCAACGGATCATAAAGGGCACCTTTTGTCCGCCCTCATATGCCAAGTATTTTCCTCCGCGAAGGTCTGCTACGGAGCCTTCGAGTGCGGGGCCGTTGTCACTTGTAAATACAATTATGGTATTTTCAAGTACACCGAGCTTTTCCATTTCATCAAATAAAAGTCCGAGATAATAGTCAAATTCAGTCACACAGTCAACATATGTACCCATACCCGTTGTACCGTCAAAATCATCACCTGCGTATACGGGGGCATGGGGCCATGGAGAAGCATAGTAAGCAAAGAAAGGCTCGTTATTTTCTGCCTTTTCTGAAATCCACTGTGTAATTTCCTCATGAATCCACTTTGTTGCCATACTCTGATCCTGAAGCTCATCTGTACCGTGAACGATTTCCCATTCACCGTTTTTCTCTGTGACATGATAGAAGGGTGTCATATCGTTTACATGGTGGCTTCCGTAGAAATAATCAAAGCCCTGATTTGTGGGAAGATATTCACCGTAGTCACCAAGATGCCATTTACCGAATGCCCCTGTGGAATAGCCTGCAGCCTTGAAGGTTTCTGCAATTGTAATTTCATCACCCAGCATACCGTCGGCATTATTACCCATTTCAATAGAATTGAATATTCTCGTTTGTGCAAAAGGAGTTATGGTATCAACCGTCGGGTAGATCACATTATCAGCATATCCTCTGTAAGGATATCTTCCCGTAAGTGCGGCAAAACGGGCAGGTGAACACACGGAATATGCAGAATAAAAGTTCGTGAGATTAAGTCCGTTTTCACCGATTGAATCAATATTGGGAGTTTCGTATATGGCACCGTTAAGAGACACATCTCCCCAGCCTAAATCGTCCATCATAATGAAAAGCACATTTGGAGAATTTTCATCGGCTGTCTTATCTACTCCGTCAAGATACGCGTCGTGCCCCTCCCATAATCTTTCGGTGTTGGGCTTTGAACGGAGATTCATTGTAAGCACATAAATTACACTTGTTCCCAGAAGAAGCACACCGAAAACTGCAGAAAGAAGCTTTTTTACCACATTTTTACTAAAAGAATGCTTTGCAACAAAGAAAAGACCCCATAAGGATATTGCTGTAGGAAGAACAAGAAGAATATTTCCGAGAAGTCTTGTAAAGAAATTGCCCTCACCTGTTAAAAGAGGATGCTCTGCGGATGAAAAGCCTGCAAGCCCCGACGTAAACGCACCGAAGCCTGCATCGGCTCCCCATATTATGTAGTATACAACTATACCGATACTTGCGGCTGCATATGCAAATATAAAAGGAGCATAAACCTTTTTCTTTATAATAAGTCCGAGAACTGTTATTGCTGCTGTTATGCACATAAACGCAACCGATACAACCGCAACGATATTAAGTCTTAATATCCATAAAGACAGCATCAGAATAATGCCGACTGCCGTTAAAATCCAAGGAAAAACTTTTTTACCTGTATCAAGTTCAATATTCTTTTTCATAGCCACACTCCTTATTAAGTTATTTTCATTATAAATATATTTGCATTTATTGTCAATAAAATGCGGCACATAAACCAAAGATTGTAATATAGAAAACATTATATCAGAATGCTTTCTATATTTCTTGCGAGCCCGTATCGGGTACAATTTCAATAATTGTTGCATCAATATTTTTCATCCTCGTATTTTAAAAGTGAAATATAATGGCTGAAAACGGAAAAATCTGCAAATATTTCTTGACAGCAGGAGCACTCTAAAATACAATTTAATTATAACATCAAAGGAGTGTCTGATATGTACGCATTAATAGTAAAAATTATAGCAACAATCCTTGCATCGCTTTTTTCTCTGCTTAATATTTCGGCAGATATTCCCGGTTTTTCAAATGATAAGATATCCGTTACAACAATAGAGTACCTGAATGAGGATGCCGGCTCTGCAGATGCTCTTATCAGTATCATGACCACTACTGACGGTGAATACAAGCTTTATTGGGCTGACGAAGATCTTCAAAGGCTTACATTCACTCTCGGTGAAAATGAAATTGAATACAGCGAATTTGCAACCGTTACTGCATATTTCGGCGAAGGCAGTGTTGATTTACCCGATTACACGGCAATTCCCGACGGTGCTTCAAACATACTTGTGACACTTGACGGTGAAACACTTGAGATATATGATATTCCTTATGAAAAAAGAGCAGACCGCGGAGAAATGCTTTACTCCTTCGGTTCAATAAGCGACCTCCATTTCAACCGTTACGATACGGAAAACGGTGCCGATGTTGCAGATTCCACATTTAAGGCAGCACTTGATTTTTACGAAGCCGCAGGAGTTTCCCTTGTTGCAATGCCCGGTGATATTTCCACCGAAGGCGAAAAGGAAGCATTTATGTCCTTTAACAGCATCTCATCACAGTACGACTTCCCTGTTTACACAACAACGGGCAATCACGATCTCTATGCTGAATATGAAAAAGAGAACTGGCTCGCATTTATGAATCCCGGTGCATACGGTGCAGAAAAGGATGAAAATGTAATCAATGTAGCGGAAAATGAAATGGATTTTGTGTACGAAGAACCCGAATCGGGAGATATCTTTATTTTCCTTAACCAGACCTCGAATAACTACGGCTTACTTACAGGTGCTCTTTTAGAAGCTTCACAGCTTGATTGGCTTGAACAGCAGCTTGAAGAACACAGCGATAAGAGTGTTTATCTTTTCTTCCACACATTCCTTACATCAGCCACGGGCAATCCTTTTATGGGAACAGGCAATCTTCAGAACAGTCTCGGCTGGAGTTATCCTCTGTTCTATACCCCCGGTGCTTCGGATGAAGTAAGACTGAGAGAGCTTCTTCGCGAATACGATAATGTAATCTTCTTTAACGGTCACTCACACTGGGCATATCATATGCAGGAATTAAATCCTGACCTCAATATTTCTAAAAACGGTGAGGACGGTGCCACCATTGTTCATGTATCCTCCGTTTCATCACCGAGAACAACAGAAGGCTTCCAGATACTCTGGTCGGGAAATGATCCGGGTATGAGCGAAGGCTATCTTGTTGAAGTTTATGAGGATACAATGGTGCTGTACGGTGTTGATTTCGTAAATAACAGAATCTTAGCATATGCAACATACGAATGTGAAAAATAAACACTAATAACAACAAAAAGGGAATGTAAAAAAGTAAAAATCAGTAAAAATTTTATGCTTTAGCCTGCGAACAAACCTCGCCACCCGACATACCTTTGTTTGTCCGTACTCCGGCATTTTTCCCTACCCGATTAAAAGGAGCTGTAAAAAACTTTCATTTTTTACAGCTCCTGTTCTTATATCAATTTCAGTTATCAATAACTACTTCTCTGTGGCTTTCGGAGGAATCGTAAATAGCCTGAAGAATCTTCGATGTGCCTACTGCATACTTTATGTCGTTGCGGTTTCTTTCGCCCATTCGAACGCTTTCAACGAAGTCAATTACTTCATCGTGATGCATACCGTTAAGCTTATAATCGGGCTTTTCGGTAATGAGCATACCGTCTCTTGCAGTATAATATGTGTAATGACCGCAGTACTGAAGTCTTACACCGCCCTTATCACCCATAAAGTCTATATATGTTTCGCTTTCGCCGATATTCTGTGCCCAAGCACCGTTGAAGCTTAAGGTTGCACCCTCAGTTCTTACAAGACCTGTAACGGAATCGTCAACATCATAAATACCGTTTTCGACATCCTTTGTATCCTCAGCCCACATTGAGATATATGTATAATTTTTCATATCCTTACCGAGCTTTGAGAAGGCTTCGCCGCTTGCGGTAACCGGCTTCGGATCACCGAGACAGTAAAGAATAAGGTCAATATAATGAACGCCCCAGTCAATAAGGGCACCGCCGCCGGATGACGCTGAATTTGTAAAATCACCGCCGAGTCCGGGGATTGAGCGGTGTGCACGGAAGGATGCGTACACATGGAAAACCTCACCGAGATCGCCTCTTGCAATCATTTCCTTGATTTTATTCACTGAATTTGAATAACGGTTACATACACCGATTGAAAGTATCCTTCCTGTTTCATAGGATACTTTTTCCATTTCGAGAGCTTCCGAAAGTATTCTTGCAGCAGGCTTTTCACAAAGCACATCCTTGCCGTGATGCATAAAATCTATGGCAATAACACTATGATGATCATTATGTGTACAGACGGAAACTGCATCCAGTTCGGGATCATCGAGTATTTCGTGATAATCATAAACTGCCTTACCGCAGCCGTATTTTTCAACTGCTTTATCAGCTCTTTCGGGAATTATGTCGCAGAAATACTTTATTTCGGCATGCTCACTTGCCATATAAGCAGGAATATGAGCACTGTTTGCGATATTTCCGCAGCCGATAACTGCTATATTGATTTTTTCTTTCATTATAATTTCTCCTTTATTGACTACTTTTCAGTATTTTTTTCATATCATTAAGGCGTTTCAGCCTATTATGTAAAATTCCTTCATCCTCAAGGCAGTGAGAAAATGATTTTATTATTTTTTCGTTTCTTCTGAAATCCTCTTCGCAATATATCAAAAAAATATCAGCTGAAGTCTTACAACGGCAATAATGCGACTCCGAAAAAGGCACACCGCAGAAAATTACTTTTTCGGGCGGATAAAAAAGTGAGGTCGGTATATATGCCTTTGTTGCTATAAGAATATTCGGCTCACTTTCCGAAAAACCCAGAATACTGTCCTTGCGTTCAGCAAAAGGCTTTGAGCCGTCAATATAAACACAGGCTGTACCTCTGTTGTTCATATATGCATAAAAATCTACGGCTTCGCCTCTTGAATTGAAATAAATGCATACCCGATGATAGGCATATTTTTCTGCATTGATTGCAGTATAAAAGAATTTTTCCCTCGGAGATGCAGTTTCAAAGCAGTTGATTTCAGAATCTGCATCATTACCGATAAAAACAGGTCTGTTACAGGAAAACAGAGCATTACAAAGCTCCATAGAATCGGACATGGCAGTAAAAAATGCAACCGTCTGACAAAAATGTGAGATTTCAGCCTTATATTCACCTATCCAGCCGTAAGACTGTCTGTAGCCGTATTCGGTTTTATCTGCACATTCGGCAAAAATCACCATAAATCTTCTGTATAAATTATCGGTCAGATACTGTCTGAAACTTTCCTCTGCAAGAAAGCGTATATCACAAAACAATATATCCGGGGACAAAAGTCCGTGATAGTCCGAAGGTGATTTTCTGATATCCGAAAAGAAAAAGCTGTCATCTCCGTAAAAAGCACCTGGTATAAAAACAACTGTTTTTACTGTGTCAAAGCTCAGTTCTTTAAGATCGGGCATTTCAACCTTAAGAAAAACATCTCTTTCGCTCTGATATGCCGCAGTTATAACATTTTTCACCGAAGAATCAAATTTCATAAACACTCACCTGTTGACAAAAACGGGCATATTTGCTATATTACTGAACATACAACATATATAATATATTAACATATACAAATATGTCAATGCAAACTACATATTTTCGGAAAAAAGAAAAAAAATACTTGCAATTAATAAAACCTTGTGATATAATACACAGGCGTTCTTGTGGGTGTGGGAACTCCCCTCACCGCGGTTAGTGAACAGCAAAACTAAAGCGGGTGGTCCTCTGACTGTCTTATGACGGTGAATGAACATCTGAAAAAAATAATGGAGGTCTTTAAAATGGACGCACTCAAGCTTATGACAGAAGGCATGCTTAAAGAGCAGCCCCCCGTAATCGAAATCGGTGACACAGTCAGAGTCGATGTTAAGATTCGCGAAGGCGAAAAAGAAAGAATTCAGGCATTTGAAGGTACAGTTATCGCTCGTAAGGGCAGCGGTGTTGCTGAAACCTTTACAGTACGCAGACTTTCCTACGGTGTAGGTGTTGAAAGAGTATTCCCCATTCACTCCCCTAACGTAGCTAATGTTACTATTGTAAGAAAAGGTAAAGTGCGCAGAGCTAAGCTTTATTACCTCAGAGGCAGAGTCGGTAAAGCAGCTAAGGTTAAGGAATTAATCAAGTAATTAATCTATGTGCTTTTGAGGAACATCTTTCGGGTGTTCCTCATTTTTGATTCAATTGATATGAATAATAACACTCAGAAGAAAAAATCGGCATATACTACTGTGACGGAATATATCTATTCCGTCTTTTCGTATTTGCTTTTGTGTATGCTGATAATTTTTACAGCATTTACATTTTTTTTAAGACTTGTTCAAGTTGACGGTGGTTCAATGAACCCGACACTTCACACCGGTGACAAAATAATTATTTCAAACTTCTTGTACACTCCCGATTACGGTGATATAATAGCAATAAGTAAAAAGGGAGCCGAAGAGGAATCAATGATAAAAAGAGTCATAGCTCTCCCCGGTGACAGCGTAATTATAGATTTTGACACACATATAATTACTGTAAACGGAAAGGTCATTTATGAAGATTACGAGGTGACCGAGCCTATATCCGAGCAGTATGACCTGACTTACCCCGTAACGGTTCCCGATGACTGCGTTTTTGTTCTCGGTGACAACAGAAACAATTCCATTGATTCAAGAAGTGAAAGTGTAGGCTTCATAAAGCTCGATGAAATCAGCGGCAAGGCACTGATAAGACTGTTCCCCATCGGACAGATAAATATATATTAAGGTGATAGTATGAAAGACAGAGAAATGCTTACAAGTGAAATAACAGGCGAAAAGGATAAATCTCCCTTTGCGACAAGTATATATGAAGGGCTCTCAGTTGTAATATCGGCAATTTTCATTATTGCTCTTGTTTTTACATTCGGCTTCAGGCTTGTAGGAGTCAGCGGAAGCTCAATGGTAAGCACACTTATTGACGGCGACTGGCTTATAGTTACTCCTTATTATGACGAGCCCGAATACGGTGATATCGTTATTTCAACTCACAGACTTGAAACAATGGGTCCCATAGTAAAAAGAGTAATCGCAACAGAGGGCGATGTTGTAGATATAGACGAAAACGGAAATGTTTATGTAAACGGTGAAATGCTCGACGAAAGCTCCTATACGGTTCCCGTTTCAAGAAGATACGGTGACCTGTCATACCCCGTTACCGTACCCGAGGGCCATGTTATGCTTTTCGGTGATAACCGTCCGTTGTCTTCTGATTCAAGATATTCCCACGTAGGCTTTGCACCTGTTGATGCCCTGCTCGGAAAAGCACAGCTTCGTCTGTCGGGCGAATGGGATATTTATCATAATTTTTCAGAGTAATTTATAAGGCGGAAAAACAATATGGCAGACGCACAGAAGCAGACAGTTCAATGGTTTCCGGGGCATATGGCAAAAACACGCCGTCAGATAAAGGAAAGTCTTTCACTTGTTGACGGAATTACCGAGCTCAGAGATGCCCGAATACCCCTTTCAAGCACTAATCCGGAGCTGGGTGAGCTTATCGGCAATAAACCGAAAATCATACTTCTCAATAAAGCAGACCTTGCCGACGAAAGAACCACTTCCGAGTGGCTTTCTTTTTATAAGTCAAAAAACATACCTGCTATTGCAGTTGACTGCAGAAGCGGAAAGGGTCTGAATCTTTACAGACAAACAATAAACGAGGTTCTTTCAGACACTATCAGACGAAACAATGAAAAAGGTATGGTAGGCCGTTCCTTAAGGCTTATGGTAGTAGGAATTCCCAATACGGGAAAATCATCATTTATCAACCGCATGGCAAAAGGCGGAAAAGCAAAGGTAGAAGACAGAGCAGGTGTCACAAGACATAACCAATGGTATGTTATCGGTGATAAGATAGAGCTTCTTGACACGCCCGGTGTTCTGTGGCCTAAATTCGATGATCCCGATGTAGGCTATAAGCTTGCATTTACGGGCGGTATCAAGGATGATATTCTTGATATTGAGGGACTTGCCGTAAAGCTTCTTGAAATACTTTCCCGTGATTATCCCGAAAAGCTTGAGGAAAGATATAAGCTTAAGGATTTTGCTGACCTTCAAAGCTATGAATTATTGGAAGAGATCGGAAGAAAAAGAGGTATGCTGATTTCAGGCGGAGAAGTTGATACACTTCGTGCAGCAACGACCTTATTTGATGAGCTTAGAGGCGGAAAGCTCGGTAAAATTTCATTTGAAAGGCCACAATTATGACATACGAATACGAAAATATGTTAAAAGAAAAAGGCTATTCCGCTGTATGCGGAATTGATGAAGCAGGAAGAGGGCCTCTTGCCGGCCCAGTTTTTGCCGCTGCAGTAATTCTTCCCGATGATATGGGAGACATTGGTATCAACGATTCAAAAAAGCTGTCCGAGAAAAAAAGAGATGCCCTTTTTGATGTTATAAAGGAAAAAGCTGTAGCATGGTCGGTAGGAAGTGCAAGTGAACAGGAAATTGATGAAATAAATATACTTAATGCTACATTTCTTGCGATGAAAAGAGCCGTTGAAGGACTTTCCGTAAAACCGGATATTGCACTTGTTGACGGCAACAGGAAACCTAACACGGGAATTGAAGAAATGACACTCGTCAAAGGTGACGCAAAATCAATTTCAATCGCCGCCGCTTCAATACTCGCAAAGGTAAGCAGAGACAGATATCTTCTTGAGCTTGACGAAAAATATCCCGAATATCAGTTCAGAAAGCACAAGGGCTACCCTACCGCACTTCATTATGAAATGATAAAGGAACACGGAATATCCCCTGTTCACAGACTTTCATTTCTTAAAAATCTCGGTGAAAAATAATGGGACTTCCTGAACATCTCAAGGTCGGTCTTCGCGGAGAACAGCTTGCTGCCCGTTATCTTCGTGACAGAAAATATCATATTTTGGCATCAAATTATGCCACAAAGCTCGGAGAAACCGATATAATAGCAATCGACAAGGATAATACTATCTGCTTCGTTGAAGTAAAGACCCGTTCACCGGGACAGATGCTTCGCCCATCTGAAGCCGTTGATTACAGAAAATCGGAAAACCTTAAAACCAATGCAGCAGCATTTCTAAAATCAGAAAAATTCGCAAATGCAACGGTACGCTTTGATATTATAGAAGTAATTCTCCACGACCTTTACACTGCCGACATAAACCATATAAAAAACGCATTCTAATTTAAAGAGAAAGAGGCTATATCAAATATCTAAAACAGATATTTGATATAGCCTCTTTTTAATATCTTTTTTCTATCACCCACATGTGTGGTTGCATCCTTGAGCCAACTTTAGGTCTTTTATCACAAAAGCCCTGAACTGGTCTTGATGTTGCACCAGTATCTATCTTTCTGTTACAATAGCGGCAACGCCATAAAGCTCTCATTGGTTTTCCTGTTGTCCTGCTAATCATTTTTCTTTCTCCTTTTTATAAATCTTCAACTATTATAAATTGTCCCATTACTTTAAATTTCTTTCTTCCACAACGATTACAATCACATAAACCATTATTAAGAAAGCTACTTTCTTCAATTTTTTTGTAACAAGGTGAATCAGTCGGAGGAAGCATAAGAAATCCTACTTGCATTTCACAAGTACATCTCGCATATATTTTTTCAAAACCACGTGATTTAAGAACATTCATATATGCTCTGAATTGGACATCTCCATTGTAAGTTGCCGGAAGAATAAGCCCCTCTCCATTATAATCGCCATATTCTTGTTTAAATTTCAATGCTAATTCATAATCATTTTTTTCACAAAAACCTGCTTCAATCTCTTTTAATTCTTTCTTGAATTCTTCTGTATCTTCTATTTTATGAGCTTGATGTTCATCATAGATATATTTTCCTACTTTCACTGCACCAACAATAAACTGCAATAAATCCATAATACTAACTCCTCAAAAATAAATTTTTCTGTTAATCACCCAAGTATGAGGTCTTGTTTGACCATCTCTGCCTTTTGGCTTTCTCGTGCAAATCCCAGGATTCGGTCTTCCTTTTCCTGACGTGACAACAGAATGTTTACCGCACCAAGAACACATATAATCCACCGTTGCAACTTTTTTTTGCAAAAAAAATCACCTCCGAAAATATAGACACACTTTAAAATAAAAAGTGCGCCACCCGAAGCAGCGCACAAAAAACACAAACTCCGGTTGTCGCCAAACAAACTTAAAAAAGAATGGGATAACTCAATACTCCAATCTTTGGAATTTGTGTTTTTATCAAATTCACATAATTGAAGTATTGCAAAAAATAACCGAAATTATTTTAAAATAAAAATATTATCCCGGAAATTTCTTTATTAAGTTTGTTTGGCATTTTTATAATATCATACATCCAAAACTTTGTCAATCAAAAAAAATCCCGGAAATTTTCATTTCCGGAAAAAAATATTAATCATCAAACAGAAAGACGGCTTTATTTTCTTTCATTTCGAGCTTTGCTGCGAAGGGCTTACCCGTTTTGGATATGAAGCCTTCTATTTTGTCTGTTTTGCCCTCTGAAAGAAGCTTTTTAGCATTGTAGGGAGTAATTACTCTTTTACAGAGAATACCCGGAATGCTGAATTTACAACCATCCTTATAGCCCTTACATTGATAGCCGTATTTACCTCTGACTACGGTATTTCCGCAAAGAGGACATACACCTGTTTCATCCCCTGCAAAGCCGAAATACTTATCTGACTCGGGAGAATTTTCAGGGGCATTGAACACTCCCCTGATTTCATTTACTGCCTGCAAAACGCTGTCATCAATTGAAATTTCACCGCGATAAACCTTTTTAAGAGCTTGTCCCAGCTCACTTGTTTTATATTTATCCATGGAAATACCCATATTTATGAGCTGTTCTATAAGATATTCTCCGTCGGGCAAAATCTTATATACATCCTTTTTCAGCTCTATATACCTGCTCTTTACGGCATTGTCTATAATTCCCGTTCTTGTGGCTTCCGTGCCAAGCTCAAGCCCCTCAAAAATAGCACGGTAGTCCTCGGCGTCGTCCTGCTCATCGGCAGCTGCCTTTTCTTCCCTGAAGGGATTTTTCAGATAATTATTCAGCGTTTCAATGGTGTAGTGCTTCGGCGGACTAGTTTCTTTTTCTTTAGGCTTAAAGTCAATATTGACCTTATCTCCCTTTTCAAGCTTTGGAAGAATTTTATTGTTCTTACCGGAATCATCATATTTTGTCCAACCGGGCTCAAGTATCATAAGACCTTTAAGGAAATAGTCCTCACATTCACCCACGCTTACAGTTATTTCAGTCTTCTGCACCACACATTCCTCACTGCAGAAAACTGCGACAAAGCGTCGCAGCACTGCGGAATAAACTGTCTTTTCATCCTCACTTAGCTGTCCCGGTTGCGGGAATTTATATGTAGGAGTGAGTGCCGAGTGTGACTCGATTTTACTGTCATCGAATATAGTTTTCTTGTCCTTAAACTCAACGGGATAGCCTTTGCCCTTGACTATATTTATTATCTTCTTTATCTTGTCCTTTTCCGCAGTTGCAAGATACTCGGAATTGGTTCTCGGATATGTTAAGAAGCCTTCCTCATAAAGCTTTTGCACAATACTTAAGGAGGCATCCATCGGCATTTTATATTTTTTTCCGAGGTAATTCTGAAGCTTGGAAAGAGAATAGAGCTTACCCGGATTCAGTTTATCCTTTTTTGTCTTTTTAGCGGTAACAATCGCATCCTGTGCGTTCAGCTTATCACAAGCACGCTGTGCCAGAGCCGCCTTTTCTTTAGGGAATTTGTGCTTTGAAACAAGCTCAATCATTTCCCCGTTTGTGTCACAGTTGCTCACAAGTGCAAAGTATTTATCGGGCACAAAATTTCTTATTGCCATATCCCTGTCGTATATTGCCTTTACGACAGGCACAATTACTCTTCCCACACGAAGAAGAACGCCTGTACGAAGCGTGGCATATCTTGTGAGATTCACTCCGTAAAGCCAGTCAATATAAGTTCTTGCAAAGCCCTCATTTGCAAGAAGGTCATATTCGCTTTCACTTTTCATTTCTGAAAGGGCGGTTGCTACTGTTTCGGGAGTCTGATCGGGAAGCCACAGACGAAGAAAGGGCTTTTCGGTTTCGAGTGCATTAATGACACAAAGACGGACTATGATTTCACCCTCTCTGTCGGCGTCACCTGCGTTTACAATGGCTTCAACATCCGAACGGTTACAAAGCCTTTTTATTGTTTCAAACTGACGGATAACACCCGCATCCGGCTTTTTATCCTCGCCGTTTTTAAGCTTAAAACGGAACTTATCGGGAAAACAGGGTATGTTTTCCATGCTCCATCTTCCGCTTGATGTTTTCCCTGTATAATCTTCAATATCACAAAGAGAAAACAAATGCCCGAAGGCCCATGTTACTATGTAACCGAGCCCCTCAAAATATCCGTTATTTCTTTTCATTTCCCCGATACCTGCAACAATGTTTCTTGCAAGTGACGGTTTTTCTGCAATTATAAGTATCATAGTACATCTCCCATAAAAATATATTTTAATACTTTTTACGGATATTGTAAAGTATCAGTTAATAAGATCCTGCCACAGAGAATCGTCTTTTCCGGCGTATATCTCCGGAATCTGACCTATAATAACAGTTTCCGATACGGGAATGCTTGTAAATACCTGACTTGTAAGAGTATCCCCTACAGAAAGAACATACACATTTGTAGTAATATCAAGCATTACCTTATGCACAGTCTGGTTTATTCCCGTATATTCAAATGAGTTTCTCACTTCGATTGAGCAGGCACAGGATATATGAACATTAAGGTTGATTTTAGGCCCTCTTCCCGTTAAAAATGTACTGCCAGTAAGAGTTCCCAAAGCAATACTTATTCTGCTTTCCTCAATCTCACCTATTGCCTTTGTTATACTTACGCTAATAAGAGATTTAAGTCGGTTCATTCCGATGCTGTCGACAGACAGTGCTGCAATTTTTCCGTTTTCATCATATTCAGTTATAATAAGGTCGGAAAAATCATTTTTGCCGTCAGATATGGTTTCGGCAACCGTATCGTTTATGATCACAGTGGCAAGATTCTGTGCACGGGACAGTGCAAGCGTATTTATTATCGGTGTCATTCTTTCATCGACAATAAAATATACTGCGACTATAAGAACCGCCGCAACTAATATCTTTATAAATGCCATGCTTTTGCTGTGTTTCTTTCTGTGCACAAAAACCACCTCATAACAGTATATGCACAGATATTTACAGGTTGAATAAAACAGTTGCATTACCTGACACATTGATGTATAATGGAAACGCAAAAAAGAATAACGCAGTTCATCGAAGAACATTCTTCGTTATCGGGGATAAACTCCCGATGATAAGGAAATCGCAGTGAGAATCTGCAGCAACAGCCATTACCGTATCTCGCTATTGCGTCAAGTCGGAATGCTTATCGTGCTGTGCCTGATAAAAGTCTCTTGGGCAAAACGGGGAGATGATATCAACATTGAGGATTCGGCAGGGTTTCCTTTGTTTGTTGTTTCGCACCCGTGGAAGGGTGCTTTTATTTTATCCTTTATTGTAAAATACAAATGAAAGGAAAAACAAAATGAAAAGAATTTCTTTAGTTTTATTGTCTGTTCTTCTTGCGGCATTGCTTTGCTTCTCCTCTTGCACAAACAAGTCAGCCGAAACACCTGACGGTGAAACTACGACAAATGAAGCAACAAACGAAACCTCCGCAAAGGAAGGCATATGGGCTTCAGCCGTTTATTCGGAGGACACCGTTCTCGGAGAGGGAGATGTTACCGTTTTTGTTGAAGTTAAAGCAGAAGAACGAGCTGTGACTTTTACAATTAAGACAGATAAAACCATACTCGGTGATGCTCTTATTGAAAATGAGCTTGTAAAGGGCGAACAGGGCGATTACGGTCTTTACATAAAAGAGGTAAACGGTATTCTTGCCGACTATTCTCTGACTCAGAGCTACTGGTCTTTTTACATAGACGGGGAAATAGCAATAACCGGTGTTGACGGCACAAAAATTTCCGAAGGCGGACATTATGAGCTGGTTTATACAACCGAAAGTGCATAAGGCTCAATAATTCACCTGTCTTAATAATTTTTCATATCGAGGGCAACGGTATATCCCGTTGCCGTTTTTCGTTTTACGGATAATAAACTGTTGATTTTTAGTTATTCTCTGTGTAATATATTAGTTAAGATATTTAAGGAGGCTTTAATTATGAAAGAGTCTTTCAAAAAGTTTATAAGAAGCAATAATCTTTGTCCCGTGTGCCATATGAAAAGGCTTATGGCAAGCACAAAGATACATGTTGACGGTGCAGACAGATTCGATAACGGCGTAGCCCTCACTCCTCCTATGGGTTGGGCAAGCTGGAATTTATTCCGTCATAACATAAATGAAAATATCATCAAGGAAATTGCAGCCGCTATGAAAGCAGCTCACCTTGATGAGCTGGGTTATCAATATGTAAATGTTGACGACTGCTGGATGTCCTCGGTAAGAGACGAAAACGGAAGACTTCAGGGGGATCTTGCCACATTCCCCTCGGGGATAAAGGCACTCGTCGAAGCCGTAAACTCCTACGGTCTCAAAATGGGCATATACACATCAAACGGCACTCTTACCTGTGAAGACTTACCTTCAAGTCTTTATCACGAAAGAATTGATGCAGAAACATTTGCAGAGTGGGGCGTTGAATATTTCAAGTATGACTTCTGTCACAACGAGGCGATACCCACCCTTGCTCCCGAAATTGAAAAAATTCTCATAGCAAAAAAGGGCGAAACGGAATTTATTACCCTTACGGCAGATGATGCCGAGCTTCGGGGAGATGCAATTATCCTTGATGACGAACGACTTACTCTTACGGGTAAATATATTTCGGGACTTTCTTCAAACGGCGGCAGTGTCTTATTCCGTGATGTTGACATTCCCGAAGAGGGCGAATATACCCTTACTCTCGGAATCAGAAAAGCAATAAAAAAGGATAAATACTGTGAACTGACGGTTAACGGTACCGATACCTATTCTTTCAGGATTCCCGGCTCAAAGGGCTTTACAAGAGAAGGCAGAAATCAGGCTACGGTTTATTTCAGAAAGGGTAAAAACCTACTTCTTATAAAAAACCCGATAGGCTCAAGACCGGATTCTGCAGCAAAGCAGTATCAAAATATGGGAAAAGAGCTTATGCGTGCCACAAAAAAGGTTGCAAATGAAACAGGCAAGCCCGAAAAGCCCATATGCTTCTCCATCTGTGAATGGGGTCTCAACCGTCCTTGGAAATGGGGCAATACTGCAGGAAATCTCTGGAGAACAACTCCTGATATCCGTCCCGAGTGGGTATCGATTATAGGAATATATGAAGCAACTGTCCGTCTTTATGAATACGCAGGCCCCGGCAATTGGAATGACCCTGATATGCTTGAGGTAGGAAACGGCAATCTTACCGATAACGAAAACATAGCACATTTCTCTCTCTGGTGTATGCTTGCCGCTCCCCTTATTCTCGGAAATGATATAAGAACATTCATAAAAGAGGACGGAAGCGTTGACCTTAATAATAAGGTGCTTAAAATAATTTCCAATAAAAAGGCTATTGCAATAAATCAGGATAAGCTCGGTGTTCAATGCAGAAGAATTAAGACAAACGGACTTTGCGATGTACTCGTAAAGCCCCTTGAAAACAAAGAGGTGGCAGTTTGTCTTCTCAACAAGGGGAATTCTTCAAAGGATGTTTCTTTCAGCATAAAAGAAATCACAAATCTTACATATGTAAATCTTCCCCAATCGGAAAGATACACCGTTCACGATATATGGGAAAATACCACATTCGTAGCAAGTGATAATATTTCGGAAAGCCTTAAGGGACATTCTGTAAAATTATATAAAATACAGGCAATGGGGTAAAATCAATGGAAAATCATATTATTAAATTATCTGCACCTGCCCAAAACTGGGAGCATGCCTCCCCTATCGGCGGCGGCTCATTCGGTGCTATGGTATTCGGGGGAACCGACTGTGAAAAAATATATCTCTGCGAAGAATCCATATGGTCGGGAACTGAAAGAAATACCACAATAAAGGACTTCAAAAGCCGTGTTGATACCTTAAGACAGATGTATCTTGACGGAAGAATCACGGAAATTGACCCTTGGGCAGAGAAACATCTCGGTGAGGGCATTGAAAGAATACAGTCTTATGAATACGCAGGTATTCTGTCCCTTGATTTTGACGATAAGACCGAAGCTTCCGAATATCACAGAAATCTCATACTTAACACGGGCATTTCCGAAGTTACATATAAAAAAGGCAACAATGCAATAATACAGACCGCCTTTTGTTCTTATCCTTACGAGCTTACTGTAATCAAGCTTTCTTCACAGGAAAAAATTGACTTTACTTTAGGCTTTGAAAGAGAGCATACAGAAAGTACGACATTCCTTAATGACCTGCTTTTAATAAGAGCAAAAACCTCCTGCGGGAACCACCGTTTTGCAGTTGCAGTAAAAATAGAAACAGAGGGTAATATAGAGGAAAAGGACGGAAAAATCAGGATTACTGATTCCGACGATACAGTGCTTTATGTTTCAATAACAACGGAATTTAAGTTCGGAAATCGCTTTGAAGAGGTCTGCCTTGATCTTCTTTCCGAAGCAGAATATGATGATATAAAACAGGGGCATGAGGAGGATTTTTCGGAAATTTTTAACAGAAGCGACATTCAGCTTGAATCAAAAAAATCTGTCGAAAGAATGAATACTGACCAAAGACTTAACCGTCTTAAGGAAAGTGAAAACGCTGTCGATGATGCCCTTATTGCACTTTATTTTGCATTCGGAAAATATCTTCTCATTTCATCCTCAAGAGAGGATACACTTCCCGCAAATTTACAGGGGGTATGGGTAGAAAAGCTTGAAAACCCGTGGAATTCAGACTATCACACCAATATTAATTTACAGATGAACTACTGGCTTCCCGAGGTCGCAAACATTTCCGAATGTCATCTTCCCCTGTTCGATTATATGAACAATTTACTTCTTGAATCGGGCAAAAAGACGGCAAAAGAAAACTATCATTGCCGTGGTACGGTGCTTCATCATTTAAGTGATATTTACGGCTTTACAACACCTGCAGACGGTATATGGGGTGTGTGGCCTATGGGCGGTGCATGGCTGAGCTTTCATATGTGGGAGCACTTCCTTTACACAAATGATGTGGAATTCTTAAGAGAGACTGCATATGATTATATTCACGAATGTGCTCTTTTCTTTACGGACTTTCTTTTTGAGGACAAAAACGGATACCTTATTTCAGGCCCCTCAATGTCTCCCGAAAACGAGTATTATCCCATTAAGGGCAACGAGGATATTACGGCAACAATTGCATTCTCCCCTACAATGGATGTTGAAATAATCAGCGGAACACTCCGTAATTATATCGCTATGGAAAATATCCTCGGAATAAATGAAGACGATAAAAAGCAGGCAGAGGAAACACTCAAAAAGCTTCCTCCCCTTAAGGTCGGTAAAAACGGCTGCCTTCAGGAATGGCTCGAAGATTATGACGAACCCGAGCCCGGTCACAGACATATTTCCCACGCATTCGGCCTTTATCCCGATAATATGATTACGGAAGCCACACCAGAATTTTTTGAAGCAATAAAAAATACCCTTCACAGAAGACTTTCCTTCGGTGGCGGGCATACGGGATGGTCAAGAGCCTGGCTTATAAATCTTTTCGCCCGTCTGAAAGACGGCAAAAACACATATGAGCACATAAGACTTCTTCTTACAAAGTCCACTTTGGGCAATCTTTTTGACATTCATCCCCCGTTCCAGATAGACGGTAATTTCGGCGGTGCAGCAGGTATTGCAGAATCTCTTTTACAGTCACACGAAGGCTTTATTTCTGTACTTCCCGCAGTTAAAGAGGGGCTTACGGGCTCATTCAGAGGCTTAAAGGCAAGAGGCAACATTACAGTATCAGCGAAATTTACCGAAAGTAAAGTTACTGAACTCTCGCTTTCCTCACCCGAAAATAAAACGGTTACAGTTAAAGTAAACGGCGAAATGTATTCTGTTGATTTAATCAGAAATAAAGAAGCTGTAATTACACTTTAACAAAACAAAAACGGAGCAGAATCAACTGCTCCGTAATTTTTATTCTTCTGTTTCTTCTTCGTCTTCTTCGGGCTCTTCAAGGATAACATCCTGATTTGTGAAGAACTTTACCTTGTTAAGGGGTACACCGAGAGTCTTTTCACAGGCTCCGCTCATAAGGGGCATCATTCTTGCCTCAACAACTGTATTTATAGCTGCAAAATCAAGAAGTATCTGAAGCTGTGCTTTAAGGAATTCTTCATCCTTGTCAGCGAAAAATGCTTCGTCAATCTCTTCAACAGTAACACCTGTAAGTGACATATCCTGATTATAGAGCTTCCTGTACTTATCGAAGCACTTCTGCATAATATCGAGCATCTGCTCCTTTTTACCTGACTTCAAAATATTATTGAGTGAAGTTGTTTTCATCTGAAGCTTGAAGGAAAGCTTACAGGTCTTAACAATAGCAAGTGCGAGCTTTGCAAGGTCGGGATTGATTTTTTCGGGAATAAAAACTTCCCCGTCTTTCTTATAAAAATATGCCATACTGATTCTCCTTGAAAATTTTACTGAGAGTATATTAACATATATAAATCTTTTTTGCAACAAAAAAAATCTCTCTGAATTTTCAGAGAGAAATTTTTACTGTTCAGAAGCTCGAGCTTCCGTTTGCACGGAATTTTCCGAAAACAATAGTGCTTTCAAAGGGAACTGCATATGTTCCGTCATTTGTAAGAGGTACAAGATATGCATCTTCGTAATTTTCCATAAACTGAGGATAATCCTCATAGTCCCATACGGTTATCTGTTCGTCGGAATAAATAATGAGGTCAAAAAGGTCACCCCAGAAGCGTGTTCCCGAATCATGCTTGAGATTCTTACCGAACCATGTAATATCGGGATAAGCACAAGTGGAAGCGTCTATCTGTAAATCTGCAGAAACATGATTTCCGCCGCACTCACAAACTTCAGCCTGTTTATAATCAAGTCCTAAAATTCCGTCAACATCAGAACAGGTTGCACCGAAGCTTTCCTGTGACGTACAGATTGAAAAGTCTGTCATTCTGTCATTGTCACTTGTTGCAGGAGCTATGGGATAACCCCATTCAGCAACTATTGCAACATTCTTTCCCTCTGCCATAAGAGAATCTATTATATTTGTGAGATTTGCCTGCACTTCATTATGATAGTAACGGTTCTTTTCAAGCATACCTGCATATTTTTCCTGTTTTTCGGGAGTACCGAAAATAAACTCTTCAGCCTCGGCATATTTTTCGGGGCTCATCATAGCATAGAATCCCGGAAGTGCACCGAATGTATTAATGAGATAGGGATCAACTGCCGAATCAAGACGGGACTCAAGATATTCATTTACAATACCAACGAGCCAATCCATAAGACCTACGGCATAAAGCATTTCTACCATATAGTATAAACCCTGAAGCACAAAATTACCTTCAAGAGAAGCCTTAAGGAAACGAAGAAGCGAAATACTGTCAATGCTGATATTTCCTGAAATGGGATCTTCACAGGAGCCCACACCGTTCATAGCACCGCACATAAAGATAACAGCTTCTATATCATCACGCTTTGAGGGGTCTGTTTCGGTATAATAATACTCATAAAGGTATGTACTTACAATACAGTTTCCCTGTGAAAATGCAACGATTGCAATCTCGTCACTTCCCGTAACATCCTTTACTTCCTCAATAAATTCGTTCAGCTCACCCGCAAGTGTGTGCATATCCTTACGCCAGTCAAAGCTGAAGGAATATCTGTTGGAATAGCCGTATTCACTCTTTGCTTCAACCTCGTTACTGTATTTTCCGCCTGTTCCTTCTTTTACTGTACCGTCGGGATTACAGCCCAAATCAGAGAAAACATCAAGCACAAACGGACCGAGAGTATTATCGACAAGGTCAAAATTTTTTGTAATTACACCCCAGAGGAAACCGGGAATATACTTAAAAAGTGCAGGAAGAAGTATTCTTATATCAGGACCGAATAGGGATACATCATCGCTTTCATCCTCTGTGTCAAGACCTTTGTAAATAGTCTCACCAAAGCCGGGAACTGAAACTACAGGAATATCTTTATCAAGATTTTTTACATCCTCTTCAGATTCTGCAAAAATGAGGTCAGCTCTTTCGGGAACATCAGAAGCTGATGCAGACATAACTGTCATTCCCGTTAAAAGTGATATTGCGAGAATAAGTGAGATTATCTTTTTCATAAAAATTCCCTTCTTTTTTATCAATATATAAAATATGTTACTGTTAAAATAAAATTTTGTCAATAAAATACCGTTATTTTTTTATAAAGATTCCGAAACCGATTAAAAAAAGTTATGACAACATCAAAAATATTTCAAATATCATTCAACAGAAACCTGTTGACATCAATGATTTAATGTGTTAAAGTGATAACACAATTTAATATTCACAAAGCTGTGACGAAGAATGGTCAGGGTGATAAAATATTTCAGAGAGCCGATGGTCGGTGAAAATCGGCATATAAAAGCCTTGTCTTCTCCCTTCTGAGCTGAAAGCCTGAAGCGTAATGTGTGTAGGGTTTTCCGTGTATGCTACGTTAGTGCATAGAAGTTGATAGACTTTGAAGTAATAAAGGCGTCGATGAAGACGGAAGCTGCAACGAATTTCACAGAGAGTCGGGGATGGTGTGATCCCGACAAAGGACTGTAGATTTCCCATCCCTTCTGAGCCGGAAGCCCGAAAGGTTTACACCCAGTAGGCGTTTCCCGTGTATGCTACGTGAGTGCATAGGAGTTGTTGGACTTCGAAGAGGCGGCGGATCATAGTATCCGCAATTTGAGTGGTACCGCGAGTGATAAATCTGAATTTACACCCGTCTCAAAGCAATTAAGAAGCTTTGGGGCGGGTTTTTGTTTTGCTTTGAAGCTTAAAGGCACACACATAATCAAATATCCGAAAGGCGGAATAAAAATGCTATCTCTTGACAAAGTCTTCAGTGCACAGGCTGTGCTGAAAAACATCATCCGTGAGACAAATGTGGTCAGAGCCTACGGTATAGCTCCGGACTGCGAACTGTACCTGAAACCAGAAAATCTGCAGATAACAGGCTCCTTCAAGGTAAGAGGCTCTGCATATAAGATTGCAATGCTGAGCGAAGAAGAAAAGGCAAAAGGAGTTATCGCCTGCTCGGCAGGAAATCACGCACAAGGTGTGGCACTTGCCGCAACAAAAAACGGAATAAAATCTCTTATATGTCTGCCCGACACCGCACCGATTTCAAAGGTTGAAGCAACAAAGGGCTTCGGAGCAGAGGTCTTATTGGTTGAGGGCTGTTATGACGATGCATATAAAAAGGCGTTGGAGCTTAAGGACAGCCACGGCTACACCTTCGTTCATCCCTTTGATGATGAAAATGTTATTGCAGGTCAGGGTACTGTCGCACTTGAGGTACTTAATGAGCTTGATGATATTGATGCAATTGTAGTTCCCGTAGGCGGCGGAGGACTTGTTTCGGGAATAGCATATACCGTAAAGCAGATACGCCCCGCTGTTAAGGTTTACGGTGTGCAGATGACAGGGGCACCCGGTATGTATAATTCCGTAAACGACGGTAAAATTAGGTGCCTTGACAGCGTACACACCATAGCAGACGGAATTGCTGTAAAGCAGCCGGGAGAAAACACCTTTAAGCTTGTAAGTGAATATGTTGACGGCATAGCACTTGTAACCGATGACGAGGTAGCTTCAGCAATACTCGCACTTATGGAAAAACAGAAAATGATAGCAGAAGGTGCGGGTGCTGCGGCTGTGGCAGCGGTAATGTTTGACAAATTCGACTTAAAAGGAAAAAGAGTTGTCAGCATCGTTTCGGGCGGTAATATTGATGTTACAAGCCTTTCCCGTGTCATAGACAGAGGTCTTCTCAATTCGGGCAGGTCGACAAGTCTGCTTATTGAGCTTGTTGACAAACCCGGTCAGCTTAAAGACATTTCCCGTATAATAGCCGACTGCGGCGGTAATGTTACGGGTGTTCACTACGAAAAAGGAAACACAGAAAGTGTTAACGGCTGTTTCCTCCGTGTTGAAATGGAAACAAGAGATTATGAGCATGTAAATCTTATCACACAGTCACTTCGTAATGAAGGCTTTAAGATAGTGTAATTTGAAAGGAGTAAATTATTATGATGGATTCAAGTAAATACCGAGTGGGATATTTCCCCGTAGACAAAAAATATAACAGTTGGGTGGAAAAAGACCACATTGAAAAACCGCCTTTATGGTGTTCCGTTGATATGCGTGACGGTAATCAGAGCCTTGTTATCCCTATGAGCCTTGAAGAGAAGCTCGAATACTATAAGGTGCTTCTTGAAGTTGGCTTCAAGGAAATCGAGGTCGGCTTCCCTGCTGCAAGTGAAACGGAATATGAATTCTTACGGACACTTATTGACAATAATATGATTCCCGATGATGTGACCGTACAGGTGCTCACCCAATGCCGTGAGCATATTATCCGTAAAACCTTTGAGGCCTGTAAGGGTGCACCGAGTGCTATAATTCATTTTTATAATTCCGTAAGCGTTGCTCAGCGTGAACAGGTATTCAAAAAGAGCAAGGAGGAGATAAAGCAGATAGCCGTTGACGGTGCAAAGCTTGTAAAGAAGCTTGCAGGTGAATATGAGGGCAATTTCCGTTTTGAATACTCCCCCGAATCCTTTACCGGAACAGAGCCTGAATATGCCCTTGAGGTATGTAATGCTGTTCTTGACATTTTAGAACCCTCAGAAACTAACAATGTTATTATAAATCTTCCCGTAACCGTGGAAATGAGCCTTCCTCACATCTACGCTTCACAGGTTGAATATATGAGCAAAAATCTCAAATACCGTGAATATGTGACCCTTTCTCTTCATCCTCATAATGACAGAGGCACGGGAGTTGCCGACACGGAGCTTGCACTTCTTGCAGGAGCAGACAGAGTTGAGGGTACGCTTTTCGGCAACGGTGAAAGAACAGGTAATGTTGATATCATAACGCTTGCAATGAATATGTATTCCCACGGCGTTGATCCGGGGCTTGACCTTTCCGATATGAACTATCTTGTAGAAAAATATGAAAAATGCACCCGTATGCATGTCTATGAAAGAGCACCCTACGCCGGTGCACTCGTATTTGCCGCTTTCTCGGGCTCTCATCAGGATGCAATTGCAAAGGGTATGAAATACAGAAATAAAAATGACCTCCACATATGGAATGTACCCTATATTCCCATTGACCCCAAGGATATAGGAAGAACATATGACGCTGATGTAATAAGAGTAAATTCACAAAGCGGCAAGGGCGGTATCGGTTATCTTCTCGAACAGACATACGGCTATAATCTTCCCGCAAAAATGCGTGAGCATTTCAGCTATATGTGTAAAAGCGTTTCCGACCGTGAACACAAGGAGCTTAAGGTCAGCGATGTTTTTAATATATTTACGGAAAATTATCTTAACATCCCCTCGGAAATCACGGTAACAGACTTTGAATTTATGCGTGAAAACGAAGCGGTCAAAATAAATATTACATTTATGAAGGACGGCAAAGAAACGGAGCTTGAGGCAGAAGGAAACGGAAGCTTAAGTGCCGTGAACAATGCTTTAAGCGAATATACAAAAGAAAAATATACCTTGCAGGTATTCACACAACACAGTATGCAGGGGCAAGGCTCTCACAGTGTTGCCGCATCATACATAGGGCTTCAGAGAGAAGACGGCAGTATGTACTGGGGAGCAGGTACGGATACCGATGTTATCAAAGCAAGCACAAACGCACTTCTGAGTGCTTTCCATAATATGACAAAAGGAGGAAAATAAAATAATGGGAATGACAATGACACAAAAAATTTTAGCTTCGCACGCAGGACTTGAAAGCGTCACGGCAGGTCAGCTTATAAGTGCAAAGCTTGATATCGTTCTCGGAAACGATATTACCACACCCGTAGCTGTAAATGAATTCAATAAAGCAGGCTTCAATAAAGTCTTCAATAAGGATAAGGTTGCAATAGTTCTTGACCATTTTGTGCCGAACAAGGATATCAAGGCAGCCGAGCAATCAAAGACCTGCCGTGAATTTGCCTGTGCACACAATGTCAGCCATTTTTATGATGTGGGAAAAATGGGCATTGAACACGCACTTCTTCCGGAGCAGGGTGTCGTAACTGCAGGTGACTGTATTATCGGTGCAGACAGCCACACCTGTACCTACGGTGCTCTCGGAGCTTTTTCAACAGGTGTAGGCTCTACAGATATGGCAGCGGGAATGGCAACGGGTATGGCATGGTTCAAGGTTCCCTCGGCAATAAAATTCAATTTAACGGGAAAGCTCCCCTCTAACTGCAGCGGCAAAGATGTAATTCTTACAATAATCGGAATGATTGGCGTTGACGGAGCTTTATATAAGAGTATGGAATTCACGGGCGAGGGTGCACACGCACTTTCTATGGATGACCGTCTTTGTATCTGCAATATGGCTATAGAAGCAGGTGCAAAAAACGGAATTTTCCCTGTTGATGAGGTAACAATGAAATATCTTGACGGGAGATGCGAAAGAAAGCCCGTTATATTTGAAGCAGATGCCGATGCGGAATACGAGCAGATAATCGAAATAGACCTTGCAAAGATAGTTCCCACGGTTGCCTGTCCTCATCTTCCGGAGAACACGCATCCTGCAAGTGAGCTTCATAATATAAAAATCGATCAGGTGGTAATAGGCTCATGCACCAACGGCAGAACGGAAGATATGGAAGCTGCATTTAACATATTAAACGGCAAAAAGATTGCCCAGGGTATCCGCTGTATTATAATTCCCGGCACCATGCAGATTCTTCGCGAATGTGTGGAAAAAGGCTGGTACACCGCATTCATTGATGCAGGTGCAGTAGTGTCAACCCCAACCTGCGGACCGTGTCTCGGCGGTTATATGGGAATACTTGCAGCAGGTGAAAGATGCATTGCCACGACCAACCGCAATTTCGTAGGCAGAATGGGCCATGTGGACAGCGAAGTATATCTTGCCTCTCCTCACACCGCTGCCGCAAGTGCCCTTACAGGCTATATAACAGAATACAAGGAGGACTAAACGTTGAATACACAAGGAAAGGTTTTTAAATATCCCGATAATGTAGACACAGATGTTATCATCCCTGCCCGTTATCTCAACACACCGGATGCAAACGAGCTTGCCCTCCACTGTATGGAGGATATAGACAAAGAATTTGTGAAAAAGGTTACTAAAGGCGATGTTATGGTGGCAGGGTGGAATTTCGGCTGCGGTTCTTCCCGTGAACACGCTCCCCTCGTTATCAAAACCTGCGGAACGGGCTGTGTAATTGCAAAGAGCTTTGCGAGAATTTTCTACAGAAATGCGATAAACATCGGACTTCCCATTCTCGAATGTGAGGAAGCCGCAGAAGAAATAAAGGCAGATGATGAAGTAAAGGTAGATTTCGATACAGGTGTGATTACAGATATTACAACAGGAAAAACCTATCAGGCACAGGCTTTCCCTCCCTTTATACAGAACATAATAAAAAACGGCGGTTTACTTAAAGCACTGAAAGAAGGCGAAAACAATGGTTAAGAATATAGCAGTTATCCGTGGCGACGGAATAGGGCCTGAGATAGTAGAACAGGCACTTAAGGTTCTTGATAAAATAGCCGACCTTTACGGACATACCTTCAATTACACCGATGTTTATATGGGTGGCTGTGCCATAGATAAATACGGCGATCCCCTGCCCGAAGCCGAATTAAAAAAATGCATCGAATCCGACAGCGTGCTTTTAGGTGCGGTCGGCGGAGATAAGTGGAATGATGTGCCGGGACATATGCGTCCCGAAAAAGGACTCCTCCGTCTTCGTGCAGGAATGGGAGTATACAGTAACAACCGTCCTGCAAAAATTTGGAAGCAATTAGCTGATGCTTCGCCCTTGAAAAAATCCATTGTAGACAAGGGAATAGACTTTATTATAGTGCGTGAGCTTATAGGAGGAATTTATTTCGGCGAGCATAAGACCGAGGGTGATACCGCAACAGATGTGCTTAAATACAGCGAAGCAGAAATAGAGAGGATCGGAAGAATAGGCTTTGAAACTGCAAGAAAAAGAAATAAAAAGCTTTGCTCTGTAGAAAAGAGCAATGTTCTCGATTCAAGCAGACTCTGGAAAAAGGTGATGCACTCTCTTTCAGCCGAATATCCCGATGTTGAGCTTTCGGATATGCTTGTTGACAATTGTGCTATGCAGATAGTAAAAAATCCTGCACAGTTTGATGTTGTCGTAACCGAGAATATGTTCGGTGATATACTTTCCGACGAAGCATCAATGATAACAGGCTCTATAGGTATGATACCCTCATCAAGCCTCGGGGCTTCCTCTTGCGGACTTTATGAACCTATTCACGGTTCAGCTCCCGATATTGCAGGAAAGGACATTGCAAACCCAATAGGCACTATTCTTTCCGCCGCAATGATGCTTCGCTTCAGCTTCGATATGAAGGATGAGGCAGACGCAATAGAAAATGCCGTTTCCGAATATCTTGATATGGGCTGCAGAACAGCCGATATTATGAGCGAGGGAATGACATTAGTCGGTTGCCGAAAATGCGGAGAGCTTATAATTGAAAATCTTAAGAAGGAGTGATATAAATGCTCCTCAGCGGTGCAGATATATTAGTAAAAACTCTTATAGAACAGGGCTGTGACACCGTTTTCGGATATCCGGGCGGTCAGATACTGAATGTCTATGACAGCCTTTATATGCATCAGAATGAAATTCGCCACATATTAACGGCTCACGAACAGGGAGCGGCACATGCTGCCGACGGCTATGCGAGAACCACAGGTAAGGTGGGTGTTGTAATTTCAACCTCAGGCCCCGGTGCTACAAATTTAGTAACGGGAATTGCAACCGCATATCTTGATTCAATACCTTTAGTTGCCATTTGCGGAAATGTTCCCACAACACAAATCGGCTCGGACAGCTTTCAGGAAATTGACATTACAGGCGTAACGCTTCCCATAACAAAGCATAATTTCTTTGTAAGCTCGGTTGACGCTCTTGCAGATACTATCCGTGAAGCCTTTTCTCTTGCGAAATCGGGACGCCCCGGCCCCGTGCTTATTGATGTGCCAAAGGATGTGCAGATTGCAGAGTGCGAATATGTTCCCTGTGCTCCCGCAGAAAAAGAAGAGCCTTATGCTGCAAAGGATATCAGAATAAAAGAAGCTGCAGAATATATAAACGCATCAAAGCGACCCTATATATATTTCGGAGGCGGTCTTATCACCGCTTGTGCACAGGAAGAAATGCTTGCCCTTGCAGAAAAAATTGATGCTCCCATCGGTTGTTCTCTTATGGGACTTTCGGGAATCCCCACAGACCACCCGAGATTCTTAGGTATGCAGGGTATGCACGGACACTTTGCATCATCAATGGCAATGCACAATTCCGACCTCATAATTTCCCTCGGTGTACGCTTTAATGACAGAGTTACGGGAAACCGTGATAAATTTGCAACGGGTGCAAGAATTATTCATATAGATGTTGACGGCTCGGAGCTTTCAAAAACCGTAAATGCAGTCTGCGGATTAAGAGGTGATGTAAAGCTCACTCTTCAGAAGCTCCTTCCGTTGATATTGCAAAGCACAAAAGCCGACTGGAGCGAAACAGTAAAAGGCTTCCTTAAAGAAGAAAAGGAATATCTCGACAACAGAGAAGGTCTTACCCCGAGAAAAGCAATTCTTACACTTAATAAGCATCTCGGCGAAAACACGGCAGTAGCAACGGATGTAGGACAGCATCAGATGTGGTCGGCACAGAACCTTTCATTTAAGACACCGAGAAGATTCGTATCAAGCGGCGGACTGGGTACTATGGGCTTCGGAATGGGTGCCGCAATAGGTGCCGCATTCGGAACAAAGGAAAGAAGCGTGCTCATTACCGGAGACGGAAGCTTCGGAATGTGTCTTCAGGAGCTTGCAACTGCGGTAAGCTATAATATACCTCTCGTTATTCTTATTATGAATAACGGTGTTCTCGGTATGGTGCGTCAGTGGCAGACTCTGTTTTATAACAAGCATTATTCAAACACGGTGCTGAACAGAAAAACCGATTTTTCGGCACTTGCAGGTGCTTTCGGAGCAAAGGGCACGGCTGTAGCTACTGCAGAAGAGCTTGACAAGGCACTTGAAGAGGCATTTAATCATGACGGAACTTTCGTTATTGATTGTGCAATAGACAAGGACGAATTTGTTCTTCCTATGCTTCCTCCCGGCGGCAGTATGGATGACATTATTACAAAACTGGAGGCGGAAAAATGAACAGATACAATGTAGCTATATTAGTACACAATCAGTTCGGTGTGCTCAACCGTGTAACCAGTATGTTCCGCCGCCGTCAGTTTAATATCAGTGCACTTACAGTCAGCGAAACGGAATCCGCAGAATTATCCCGTATCACAGTTATTTTCAGCGGTGAGGAAACCGCCAAAGCACAGCTTATAAATCAACTTTATAAGCTTCCCGATGTTTGCTCAATAAAAGAGTTCAACGAGGAAAATTCAATTAGCTGTGAGCTGCTTTTGATTAAAATGGAAAATAACCCGACAACAAGAGAAGATATTCGCACGGCGGCTGATGCTTTCGGTGCAGTAACGGTTGATTATTCCAAGGATTCACTAATGCTTCGTCTTACGGACGATTCAAGAAAAATTGATGACTTTATAAACCTTATGCGTGATTACAGGATACTCGAAATCTGTCGCACAGGTAATGTTTCACTTGAAAAAGGCAGTATGACTATTCGTCAGACAATAAATTTTTAATTATATATGAAAAAGAGGTAATTTATTATGGCAAGAATTTTTTATCAGCAGGATTGTGATTTACAGAAATTAAACGGCAAGACAGTTGCAATTATCGGCTACGGTTCACAGGGACACGCACACGCACTTAATCTTAAGGACAGCGGTGTCAATGTAATCGTAGGTCTTTATGAGGGTTCAAAAAGCTGGGCAAAAGCCGAAGCACAGGGACTTGAGGTTATGACAGCAGCAGATGCTTCAAAAAATGCAGATATCATTATGATACTTATAAATGACGAAAAGCAGGCAGCTCTTTACAAGGAAAGCATTGAGCCCAATCTTACAGAGGGTAAGACCCTTGCTTTTGCTCACGGCTTCAATATTCATTTTGGCTGCATCAAGCCTCCCAAAAATGTCAATGTTATTATGATTGCTCCCAAGGGCCCCGGTCACACGGTAAGAAGTGAATATCAGGCAGGCAAGGGCGTTCCCTGTCTTATTGCGGTAGAGCAGGATGCAACAGGCGATGCATGGGATATAGGACTTGCCTACGCACTCGGCATCGGCGGGGCAAGAGCAGGTGTC
>CAYTRD010000002.1:0-74852 GCA_964440255.1 uncultured Ruminococcus sp.
TAACTTTTTCATAATATGATCTCCTTTCTTTACGAATTACCTACCATTTAGGTTGGTATAAGTATAGCACCATTTACCTACCTTGTCAAGAGGTAAATGGATTTTTTTGAAAAATTTTAAAAGTGCCGAATTGCAGCGATGCTTTCCGATTATTATCGGCAAAATGTCAATTAGTTAAAAATGACATTGACTTGTATTTTTGCCGATAACGGCATGTTTATTCTGTCCGTTGATTTACCGACACGATTTTGTGTGCTGTAGGCCTCAACCGGTGCTTTTTATTGCACTGCCAAAGGGGGTGATTTTGGGGTAAAAATAGGCGTAGTTCTACGAAAAGTTCTAATATACTTTCCAAAAATCCATTAGAACCGGGCAAAATAGGAGAAGACTTTTAGACCCTGATTTTCACTGCATTTTTGGACATAAAACCGAAAGAACCCTGAAAACATCGGCGTTTTCGGGGTTCTCACTATTGCCTTTATCTTCCTTTAAATTCCGCCGAGTTCGTTTTTTGACACTTGACTCGAAATGCGTTAGCCTTAACAGGCTCGTGAGTTTGAATTCATACACAAAAACGGCTAAAATATCTTTTTCGTAGTCCATAGTCAAGAATCAACAATCTCCTAAAGAAGGTTGTTGATTCTTAAATATTATGGTGATATAATTCATATAATATAATTTAGGAGGAAAAGCATTATGCCTTATATTGATGTGAAATTAACAAAAAAGCTTACGAGTGAAGAAGAAATTGCACTTAAGTCTGAATTAGGTAAAAACATTGCTTTATTTGCAGGAAAAACTGAAAGTTGGTTAATGTGCAGTATTTCGTCCGGTGAAAAAATCTGGTTTAGAGGAGATAATTCTGAAGATTCCGCATTCATTGAGGTAAAACTTTTTGGCAATGTTGATAAAAGCAGTGCAAATTCCTTTACAAGAAATATATGTTCGTATCTTCAGACAACCTTTGATGTTGATCCTCAAAGAGTCTATATAAGATACGTTGGCGGTAATGATTGGGGATGGAACGGAGCAAATTTTTAAGTTGTTCCATTTGTTTGACTTGTTAAGAGCTAATTTTTATATCGTTTTTGATTTTTATTGTAACAGATTTTATAAAGCAAGAAGGTCTGCTGATGTGCAGACCTTCTCGTTATATATTGAGTATAACAGTTGCAAAATAGAAATAAACCAAGAGAGAAACGGTATCAATCAAGGTTGTAATAAGAGGGCTTGCCATAACCGCGGGGTCAAGTCCGATTTTTTTTGCAAGCAGGGGGAGAGTACAGCCGATAATTTTTGCAGAAACTATTGTGGCGAACAATGTCAGTCCCACAACAAGTGCAACAAATATTGTTACTTCAGGGTTTGACATTAATAAATTATCGACAAGCATAACTTTTCCGATTGCAGCAATACCGAGCACAATTCCGCAAAGGACGGAAACTCTGCATTCCTTCCACAAAACTCTGAAAAAATCTTTGAATTCGACCTGTCCGAGAGAAATACCTCGGATAACTGTAACGGAAGCCTGACTGCCCGCATTACCGCCGGTTCCCATAAGCATAGGGATGAATGCCGTAAGTATAGGTAAAACTGCAAGAGCATTCTCAAACTTTGAAATTATCATACCTGTAAAGGTTGCAGATATCATAAGTATCATAAGCCAAGGAATTCTTGATGCCCACAGCTTTATTACGGGAGTTTTCAGATATTCGGTGTCGCTTGGTGTAATAGCAGAAATTTTTGAGAAATCTTCTTCTGTTTCTTCCTGCATAACATCAATTGCATCGTCAACAGTTATAATTCCGACAAGTCTTTCTTCTTTGTCAACTACGGGTAACGCTAAAAAGTCATATTTTCCGAACATCAGAACAACATTTTCAGTGTCTTCAAGAGTATGCACTGAAATAACATTTTCTTCCATAATTTCGGATATTATTTCATTACGTTCTGAAAGTAAAAGGTCTTTTGCTGTTACAATACCGATAAGATGATTTTTTTCATCTGTTACATAACAGGTATAGATCGTTTCTTTGTTAACACCAACGCTTCTTATAAAGTCAAGCGATTCTTCTACAGAAAATGACTTTTTGAGCCTTACAAACTCTGTAGTCATAATGCTGCCGGCACTATCCTCGGGGTATTTCAGAAGCTCGTTAACGGTTTTTCTCATATCCGGAGAAACGACCCTTAAGATTCTTTTAACAACAGATGCCGGCATTTCTTCAATGATGTCAGCAGTGTCATCATAATAAAGCTCATCAAAAACATCCTTAAGCTGAGAATCACTGAAAAAGTTAATAAGAAATTCCTGCTTGTCAGTATCCATTTCAACAAAAACCTCAGCGGCAAGCTCTTTAGGCAAAAGTCTGTAAATCAGAACTGATTTTTCAGCAGAAAGTTCATCAATAATATCGTTGATATCAGCAGGATTCTGTTCTTCAAGCAAAGTTCTTAATGCAGCAAATTTCTTTTCTTCAAGTAAAATTAAGGCACTTTCAATTAATTTGATATCTGTAATTTCGTCCATGTGTATTCCTCCTTTTTTTGTTTCAGGCAAAAGCCTTACAGGAGCAACACAAACCGAGAGGGGAAGGGGAGTCAGCTCCCAATGCAAATCGGTGAGTTTACGACTATAAAATCATCGCATATAAAGCACATACTTCGACCGCCCGAATTCGTGCTACTATCGCCTGTATCCATAAACTCACTTCCTTTCTTTGAAAAAATAAACCACGGTCTCATACGGCCGTGGTAAATCGAATAAAAAAACGATAAACTTGCCGTCTGAGCTTTAGCTTTGCGGGGCGTGGTAAAAACCTTGTAACTGCGTTGGAATATACCTTCTTTTTTTCGATATATCCTGTTTGACCGGCGCACGTTGTCTCCACCGTTTTGCGGCCGCAGTCCATATCCCCGTAATAGCCTCACCTATCGGACTATATCATTATACTATTATTGGCGTTTTCAGTCAAGTTAAACTTTATATGCTGTAAACTTTACGCTATATATAAAATTTGAGTTGTTTAAAAGCTATGTTCAAAGAATGTAATGATTCTTCCGAAATCAGCTATTACATCATAAAAGCATGACAGGAGTTTATATATCCATTCGTTTTTAAGAAGCTCCTCATTTTCTATGTTTTTAAGAATTACATGCTCATTGTATAACAAATCTACGCACTGGCTGTTGTAAGATCTGAATTTTGTTCCGTTTTCAATTGTGTAGAACCTGTATCCCAATTTACCGTCTTCGGTGGAACGCATGGAATTGAGAAGCGTAACCTCGCCCCCTGATAAAATATATGCATATTCCGTTTTTGATGAACCGTCATGCCCCACGTTTACAAGGGAAACCTCACTGTCTTTGGAATTGAGGAAGGTTTTACCTCCATAGATAAATGTATTAAAAACGGTAACATTTTTACAAGAATCAAGTTTGATAAAATCTGTGCGAATTCTTGTAACGGGAATAAAAACATAAGCAAAAAGATTATTTTCTGTAAATCTGTTCTGAAGCTCCGGAATATCAAAATTTTCATAGCCGTTTCTCGGCAAAGTATTACCGTTCTGCAATGAGCCTTCAATATAAGCATTTTTGCAGTTTATCATTGAAAACATACTTTCATAACAGCAACCTATAACCTTTTTTATAAAAGCGTTTTCTGAATTTTCAAGTTTTATTCCGCATCTTGCAAGTGTCAGGAAACAATTTGTAATGTAGACATTGTTTGAGGATGAATAAACTATCGGTGAAGTTTCTTTATAGACTCCGCTGTCATCAACAGGTCCGTTAAGAGGATAATCTACCCTTATGCCGTTTATTCCTGCATTGTCACCGGCAAGAGTGATGAGAGGCTCGCAAGTTTTATCATATCCGTAATATGAAATAATCAGCGTACCGCTGCTGTTTCCTGACTGGCAGCGGGTTGCAACAGATGATGAACCTCTGAGCTCAACTCCGGCAGGCACTTTTACAGGATTATCAAATCTGTAAAGTCCGCCCGGTAAATAAACAACTCCGCCGGTTTTTGATGCCTCATTAAGTTTTGCCTGAACAGCCCCTGAGGCATCGGTTTTTCCTGTTTTATCAGCATCAACAACATACAGATAGTTTTCAGGCTTTATGTATGTTTTTTTGTAATCAGGTGCAAATTCAGTTGTATCTGTTTTGTATTGCTGAATGTTTTTACCCTTAATTGCACCTTCTGTTTCAACATTTGTAAGAAGCATGGCATTTTTGCCGGGGTCAAATATAGCGTATTCCGAGCCTTCAATTCTGCCGTTAAGAATTCCCGTACCCCAGGAGTTTCCCCGTTCAACAATGATCCCCTCGGGAATATAAACGCCGAAAGTGCAATCAGTTATGTAAAGGTCTGTAAAAACCCCGCTGAAGGAATAACGCATAGGTTCCTTAAAGAGTATACCATATTTCATATCAGAAATTTTCACATCGGCAAACTGAGGCCATTCAAGGTCGCCAAGCACAAAACCATAGCCGTTTTCACGGGTGTATTCGTCAATGATTTTTTCTTCGGGAGCATTGAACCGTTCACCTGACTCAGCCCAATATTTATTGAGAATGTAAAGAGTTTTTACCGTGTCAACATCAGCCGAATTATAGGAGTTAAGTCCCTCATAAAGGCAAGTACCCTTAACGTTTTCAATTGTCAGCATTTCGTGACATTGGTAAACTCCGTTTTCACACTCAGAACATACGCCGATACCTCTGTAAGAGTTAATCAGAGTACAATTTTGGATTGTACTGAGCATGTATTCCTCATTACCCGGCACATAAAAAGTGTAAGGATACGGCTTCACGTTTTCAATATCCTGCTCAGGATACCATACAGTAAGCCCCACTGCACCTGCACTCGCACCTACCGTAAAAAGTCCCGGTGTCATAGTATCACTGCTTTCAACATCTGCAATAATAACGGTACCGTAGTCGTTACCCGTATCGGGGTCTTGGTAGTCACCTCTGAGTGTTACAAACTGTCGGATATACACATTTCCTGTAAGTCTGTACTCACCCTTCGGCAGCCACACAGTACCGCCGCCCGTCTGAGCACAATCGTCAATTGCTTTCTGTATGGCAGAAGTGGCATCATTTTTGCCGGTATTATCTGCATTGTAAGGTGCATCTGTTGCAATGATATCGGCAATCACAACATCATCTGTGGGATATACCGTTTCAACAATTACAGGTTTTTGGACATTTTCCTCTGCAAAGCAGGGAAAAACAAAAAACACGGCAATAATCAAAGCCAATACGACAGAAATAATTTTTCTCATTTTGCGTTCCTCCTGAAAATGAAATAAAAAATTAAAAAATCATAAGCAGTACAATTTCCTTTATCTGCAATATTTCCGTTAGTATTAATTATAACATATCTGATAACAGATTTCAATGAAAGATAATTTCACAACGGGATTTTTATATTTTATAAACTTTACACATTATTAAAATATTGATATTGATTTTTGTGATTGTTTGTGGTAAGATTAATCAAAAATAAATTTGGAGATGAAAATTATGGGTAAATTAAAACAGATCGATAATATGGCAGAGCAGAAGGGCAGTATTCTTGTAACAATATGGCAGTTTGTTAAGTTTATTGTTGTAAGTCTTCTTGCTATGATAGTTCAGTTTGTTCTTCTTAACACTCTTAACTTGATTCCTGCTATCAAAGAGCTTTATACACAGGAATTCAATTGGCTTTTCTTTGCATATCCCGTTGCAGTCGGCGGCCTCGGTTATTTCATTGTAAGTAATGTTGCTAATATAGTTGCTCAGATTGTTGCTTTCTTTGTTAATAAAGAAAAAACCTTTAATTCCGGTGCAAATATAGCAGTAGCACTTCCCATTTACATAGTATTTACAATCGGACTTATTGTTTTCTCTGCATGGCTCAATCCTACTCTTAAGGATGTGCTTGTAGGTTGGAATCTTAATGAAGATCTTGCAAAGAACATCGCAACGATGATTTGCTCAGCTCTTCAGTTCTTCCTTTATTTCCCTGTAGATAAGATTCTTTTCCACAAGAAAAAGGAAGCTTAATCGGATAATGAAAATGAGAAGGAAAGACTTTCAGTGTCTTCCTTCTCTCTTTTTTATGGTGTAATTCTGTTAGTCGTTATAGTCTTAAAGCCGAATAAGTTCAGTATATCGCTGAAAATGGGGAAGTCAATCGTCCAGGCTGCACATTCCAGTCCTGATTCCTGAGCGTATTTTACAGCCTCCTGCATTTTGAAAATGTTTCCTCCGTTTATATCTATACCGATGTTGCCGTTTTCTATGCAGGTATCTACATCTTCTTTCGATAAATTATTTGTCAGATACATAAGCTTTATATCTTTATCAAGCTCTCTTATTCCGAGAAGTGCTTCCATATCAAATGAAATTATAACTGCCGTATCTTCAAGCTTATATTTCACAATAATATCAAGCAGATTTCGGAAAGCTACGGGGTCATATCCTTTAATTTCGATGTATGGTATAATATTGCTGCTGCCTATTATTTCAAGAGCAGCTTCAAGTGTCGGGAGTTTCAGTTCTTCATAATTCTCTATGCCGTTGCCGTTATCAATATTGAATTTTTGAAGCTCTTCATAAGTCATATCCGAAATTTCACCGCTGCCATCTGTCATTTTGTCTATGTCGCTGTCGTGATTCAAAACCCATATGCCGTCTTTTGTTGTATGAATATCAAATTCACAGCCGTAGAACCCTGCATTAATTGCTGCTTCTATTGCCGGAAGAGTATTTTCGGGATAAACCGATGAAAAACCTCTGTGGGCAACAAATTTCTGTGGTTCAGAGGTATATGATGACAGTACAGATTTGCTGCTGACAGGTGATTTTGACAGATTAATAAACGCAAGGGCACCCAAAATGAGAATAATTACAGCCGATATTATAATAACCTTTTTTTTCATAAGCTACCTCCTGTTCAGTACAATTATATATCGGAATATGACATTTTACAAGCTGTTTATTACTTTGCGTATTGTGTTTTTGTTATAATTATGTTAAATTTACTACATATACAGATAAGGAGTATTGCAATGAAAGAATTTGAACTTAAGCTTACAAAAGTTGAATCTGTAGAATTCACTAATAAATTACCTCCAAATATGAAGGTTGAGTTGCAGAATAAATATTCGTATAATGTCGGATATTCAAAGGTTAACACCTGTCAGGGGGAGATGCGTGCTGAAATTTTTGATAAAAATTCTCCGGACAGATTTAAGATAATTGTTGTTATGAAAGGCTTTTTTACGATAAACGGTGAGATTCCGAAGGAGAATCTTCATGTAAAAACCTTTGATGCTTTGTTCCCGCATCTTAAGGCATTTGTCACAAATCTTACTGCAAGTGCAGGAATGCCACCTATATATATCCCTTATGTTGATATTTCAAATCAGAGTATATACAGAGTTGAAATGCCGGGCAAGTTCAAGAAAAATGAGGAAGAAGAATGAAGAAAAAAGATATATTTCTGATAATGTTGAAATGCATTATTGCACTTTCCTTGTTTACCGTTGCAATTGTTTACTATGAGGAGCTTTCAACAATAGATGTCAAAGCACTTGCTCAGGTTACTGATAAGCTTGCTGTATTGATTCTTATGGTGCTTGCCGTTTACATTGTAAAAGCACTTGTTTTTGTTGTCCCTGCCTCCGTTGTGTATGTAGCAGTCGGTGCAATAATGAATCCGGTGCTTGCGGTTGCTGTTAATCTTTTTGGTATTTTTATAGAAGTAAGTGTTACTTATTGGCTCGGAAGATTTCTCGGTAAAGATGCAGTTCACGCTATGCTTTCGAAAAAAGAGATCGGAAGAAAACTGCTTGAAAAAGATATTCAGAGCAAGGCATCAATTCTTGTTTCTGTAAGAGCCATACCTGCATTTCCGATTGATTTTGTCAGTCTTTTTTACGGGGCTTCGGGATGCCGATATGTTAAATATGCCTTGTTGTCGGTTGCCGGAATAGCCTGGAGAGTAATCCTTTTCACGCTTTTGGGAGATGCCATATTCAAGTGGATACCTATGGATAAGATAATTCTTGTTGTTATTTGTCTTATTCCTGTTGGTGTAATATACTATCTTATTAAAAAATTTGTTCTGGAACCGAAAAAAGCAAAGCAAATTCAGGAGAGCGGATGTGAATAATATGAAATTGGCTGTAATCGGTGGCGGCGGTGTAAGATCAATGTTTCTTGCACGTTCAATTGCTGCAAGAACTGATTCACTCGGTATTTCCGAGCTGGTTTTTATGGATAATGACGAGAAAAAATTAAACATTTTCGGAAAAATGGCAAAGAAGATATCCGAAATGATTGCACCCTCGCTGTGTTTTTCTCTGACAACAGATATTTTTGAAGCGGTCAAAGATGCTGACTATGTTATTACTACAATAAGAGTCGGCGGCGATTCACTGCGTGTGAAGGATGAAAGAACAGCTCTTTCCATGGGGGTTCTCGGTCAGGAAACAACGGGGGCAGCAGGCTTCAGCTTTGCTATGAGAAGCATCCCTGTGCTTTGTGAATACTGCGAAATTATAAAAAAATTTGCCAAACCGGATGTAAAGGTGTTTAACTTTACCAATCCTGCAGGTCTTGTGTCACAGGCTTTAAGCGATAAAGGCTATGATTTTACATACGGAATATGTGATGCGCCAAGCGGAATGCTCCATTCTTTTGCCGGACTTCTGAGTGCAAGTCCTGAACGGGTATACGGTGATATTTACGGACTTAATCACCTCTCATTTTTCAACAAAGTTACACTTGACGGAGAAGATGTACTTTCCGATATTATCAGTAATGATAAAGCATATGTTGATACTGATATGAGGTATTTTGATAAAAATATGCTTCTCGAAAGAAAGTTTATTCCCAATGAATATCTATATTATTTTTTCAACAGGGAAAAGGCCGTTCAAAATATATTAAATGCCGGTAAGACAAGGGGAGAGCAGATCGAAGAAATCAACCGTGCGATGATTGAGGAATTAAGCTTGGTTGATATTGACAATAATTTTTCAGAAGCACTTGAGATATTTGAAAAATATTACGGAATGCGTGAAAACTCATATATGGCAAGTGAAACAGGTGTAAAACGGCAGAAGCAATGGAAATTTGACCCGTTTGCTGCCGATGACGGAGGATATGCAGGTGTTGCACTCCGTTTTATTGATATTGTCAACAGCGGTAATGAGGGTGAAATGATTTTCTGTACCCGTAATGTCGGGGCAATCCCCGGTTTGGCTGATAATGATATTGTTGAAATAACATGTACTGTCAGTAAAGATAATGTAAAGCCTAAAAGCTTTACATCAGATGACATCGATCCTTATGCTTTTGAACTCATCAGAAGAATGAAGCATTATGAAAGGGAAGCGGCAACTGCAATTCTTACAAGGGACAAAAAAAGAGCGGTTGAAGCATTGGCACTTCATCCGCTTGTTGAATCATATTCAATTGCATGTGAATTAGTTAACAATTACATAGAGCTCAATAAGGATTATTCAAACGGATGGTAAATGAGCTGTAAAAAAACGATAAAGTTTTTTATTGCTTATTTTAGGGGTTCGCACAAGTATAAGACTTGCTCGAACCCCCTCAGTATATCTTGTTTTATGCGGTCTTTGCTATTTTAATCGTAAGATTCTTTCTTACATCCCCTTTAAAGAAGCTTTGCTGCAGCTTTGTCTATAAGAAGAATTGCATCGGGGTGCTTTTGAAGAACAGATGCGGGAACCATAGGAGTAACTTCTCCGTTGATAGTTGCTTTTATTGCCTCTGCTTTTGCGTCACCTGTTGCAATAAGGACAACCTTCTTTGCTTTCATAATGGAATTAATACCCATGGTAAGAGCAAATCTCGGCATTGAATCATCATCAAAATAAATGCTGTTTGACTTGATTGTGCTGTCTGTAAGCTTTACTTTGAATGTGCCGTCTGAAAAGCTGTCACTGGGCTCATTGAAGCCGATATGACCGTTTGTTCCGATTCCGAGAAGCTGAATATCAATACCGCCTGCAGCATCTATCTTATCGTCAAAAGCCTTAGCCTCTGTGTCTGCATCAGCCGCATTGCCGTCAAGAATATTTACATTTTCTTCTTTGATATCCACACTGTTAAAGAGATTTTCATGCATAAAGGTGTAATAACTGTTTTTGTCATCTCTGGGAAGGTTGCAGTATTCGTCGAGATTGAAAGTTTTAACATTTGCAAAACTGATATCTCCGTTTTTGTATCTTCTTATAAGCTCATTATAAGTTTTTACGGGAGATGCACCTGTAGCAAGACCTAAAACACATTCGGGCTTATCGGTCAGCAGCTCTGTGAATATATCGGCACATGCGACAGCTATTTCATCTGCAGTATCAAAAATTCTGATTTCCATAAACAGACCTCCAAAAAATTGTTTTATATAATTATAAACTTATGTTATTTTAATGTCAACAATAAATAAAAAAGGAATTATGCTGAAAATGCTTGTAATTAATAAAACTGTGTGATAAAATTAAGTAAAATTTTTGTGGAGGAACAGTATGTCTGAGAATTTTTCTTTCCGCTCTTCTATGAACGGTTTTAACAGAAATGATGTAATAGCTTATATTGATAATCTTTTGAGCGAAAAAGCGGCACTTGAATCTAAAATTCAGAATTTTGAGAAGCAGATTGAGGAAATTAAAGCAAATTGTGATGCGGAGATTGTAAATTATAAGAACACGGTTCTTAATTCTGCAATCGGAAGTGAAGCTACAATTTCAAGACTTGAAAAAGAGGTTGCCGAATTAAAGGAAGAGGGCGACACTTTAAGAGAAATTATTGCAAGTGCTGCAGAAAAGGAAAAACTCAAGGAGCTTGAGCTCGCGGCGGAACGAGAGCTTCTTAAAGCTAAAGAGAATCAGCTTGTTGCCGAAATAGAAAATGCAAAAACAAAAGCACTTCAGTTTGAAAAAGATAAGGAGGCTGAGCTGCTTAAACAAACGGATAAATGTGCTGATTGTGAAATTGTTAAGGTTTATGAGGCACGTCTCGGTGCTGCTATGCTTGATGCAAAGCGGTTTTCTGAAATCCTTGTTAAGGAGGCTAATGATAAGGCATCCGATCTTTTTGCCGATGCATTTTCTTCTGCAGAAGCTACATCTGCAAAAGCAGGTGCAATTGCGGATAATATAACTGAAATCAGCAATCAGTTCAATGTTTCTTTTAAGGTATTGCTTGATAATATGTATGCTCTCGGAAAAACTCTTGATTCATTTAAGAGTGATATAAAGCTTACCGGCGAAAAATTTGATTTTACGACTGATTTTGCTGCTGTTAGCGGTGAAGAAGTTTTATGTGCTAAAAAAGCAGCAGACAGCAATGCAGATGAAGCTGTGAAAGAGGATATTATTCCTGTTCGTAAAGTCAATATAAACTTTGATGATGCAGATGAATATGATTTCAGAGTCGATGTAAATGACTGATAAATATATAAAAACACACGAACTTTCACATACAGTAAGTCAATTGAGTTGTGGAGATAAGGTTTATCTTACAGGAACTGTTTATACTGCAAGAGATGCTGCACATCTGAGGCTTTGCAGACTTCTTGCGGATAACATACCGTTGCCGTTTGATGTTGACGGTGCTGTAATATATTTTGCCGGACCCACACCTACTAAATCAGACGGTACATTCGGAAGCTTCGGTCCCACAACTTCATCAAGAATGGATCCTTTTTCTCCTGTTCTGCTTGATAACGGTCTTGCTGCGATGATAGGAAAGGGCAATCGAAACAATGATGTTATTGATGCAATCAAAAGGAATTCTGCTGTTTATTTTTGTGCGGGCGGCGGATTTGGAGCACTTATCAGCGAATGTATAACAGACATTGAAGAGATTGCATTTCCGGAGCTTGGTTGTGAAAGTATAAAAAAGCTGACAGTTAATAATATGCCGTTGATCGTTGCAATTGACTGTAAAGGGAACACTATTTTTGAGCGTGATAAAAGGTGAAAAATATGTCTAAAGAAAACCTTCTTGAGTTAAGAAAGAAGATAATTCAGAAAGATTTTTCCCGTATGAATAATATGCAGTTTAAGGCAGTGACCACTGTTAAGGGGCCGCTGCTTATTCTTGCGGGGGCGGGAAGCGGTAAAACTACAGTTATAGTAAGCAGAATCACAAATCTGATAAAATACGGAAATGCTTTTAATTCCGATAAGATTTACAGCTTTTCTGATGAGCTTGAAGAAAAATACAGAAAGTACCTTGACGGTGACAGCTCAGTTTATTTTGATATCGCACCGTCATTGAGTGTTGACGCACCGGAGCCTTGGCAGATTCTTGCAATTACCTTCACTAATAAGGCGGCAAATGAGCTAAAAGAACGCCTTGTAAATAATCTCGGTGAAGCGGGAAATGAAATCTGGGCAAGCACTTTTCACTCTGCCTGCGTAAGAATATTAAGAAGATACTGTGACAGAATCGGTTTCAGTACACACTTTACCATATATGACTCTGATGACTCAAAGCGTCTTATGAAAGAGTGTCAGAGACAACTTAATATTGATGATAAATATCTTTCAGCTAAAGCCATACTTAATGAAATAAGCCGTGCTAAGGATTCTCTTATTGACTGTGATGAATATGCCGACAATGCAGGCTCTGATATGAGAAGAGTCGATATAGCAAAAGCATATTCGAAATATCAGGAGCTGCTTAAGAGTGCTGATGCAATGGACTTTGATGATATTATCTTTAATACCGTAAAGCTGCTGAAAAATGACAGGGAAGTTCTTGATTATTACAGAAACCGTTTCCGCTATATAATGGTTGATGAATATCAGGACACTAACCATGCACAGTATGTGCTTGTAAGTTTGCTTGCGGGAGGACATAATAATCTTTGTGTTGTCGGTGATGATGATCAGAGTATTTACAGCTTTCGCGGTGCTACGATCGAAAATATATTGAGTTTTGAAGAACAGTTCAGTAATGCTGTTGTTATTCGTCTTGAAGAGAATTACCGTTCCACGCAGACGATTCTTGATGCTGCCAATGCTGTAATTGCACATAATAACGACAGAAAGGGCAAGAGTCTCTGGACATCAAACGGTACGGGAGATAAGATAACTCTCAAGGCATGTAATGATGATATCGAAGAGGGTAGCTTCGTTGCAAACAGCATTATGGACAATTCCGTGGATAATAAAGTTCCGTTTTCCGATAATGCGGTTTTATACCGTATGAATGCACAGTCAAATATCATTGAACGTGCTCTTGTGAAATCGGGTATACCTTACAGAATCATTGGCGGTCACAGATTCTATGACCGAAAAGAGATCAAGGATGCTTTGGCTTACCTTGCTGTCGTTTCAAATCCTAATGATAATGTAAGATTGAGAAGAATAATCAATGAGCCTAAAAGAGGTATCGGTGAAACAACGATGAATAATCTTTCCGAGATTTCATCACGTCTCGGTGAGAGTGTGTTCTATCTTATGGAGCACTCCGATGAATACGCTGCACTTTCAAAGGCTTCAAAAAAACTTAAGCTTTTTTCAAAAATGATAAGAGTTTTCTCTTCATTAAGAGAAAGTAATTCTATTGCAGATCTTTTCAGAATCATAATGAATGAATCGGGATATATTGAATCTCTTGCAAGTGATGAAAAAAAGGAAGAAAGAATAGAAAACCTTAATGAACTTTATTCAACAATTGCACGATATGAAGAGGAGAATCCCGAAGGTGCTACGCTTGAAGGCTTCCTTGAGGAGGTTGCGTTGTTGTCGGATATTGATAATTATGATAATGAGCTTGATACAGTAACGCTCATGACACTTCATTCTGCCAAGGGACTTGAATTTCCGTATGTTTATATTGTTGGTTTTGAAAACGGTGTTTTTCCCTCAATGCAGTCCATAAGTGAGCCTTCGCTTATGGAGGAGGAAAGAAGACTTGCATATGTTGGTATAACCAGAGCAAAAAAGAAGCTTTATATTACAAGAGCTATGAGCCGTATGCAGTTTGGTAAAACAAATATGAATCCGCCCTCAAAGTTTATAAGTGAAATTCCACTTGAACTGATCGACGATATATCGGCACCCTCAAGAGCCAATTCTTCAGGTTTTTCCAATAAAAGCTATGGCGGCTATTCACGCGGTTATTCTTACGGTAATTCATCATATGACGGTGCATCTGATTATTCTGACTATTCGTATTCATCCGGCAAAAAGCGTGGCGGTGACTCATTCAAATCAACTCTTGTTGAAAATGCGGTAAAGACACCTGCTGCTAAAAGCACGGGGGCGACAAATCTTCGCGTTGGTGACACTGTTGAACACAGAAAATTCGGGACGGGACTTGTTGTGTCTGTAAAGAGTCTTGGAAATGATACTCTTCTTGAGGTTGCTTTCGATACTGTCGGAACAAAAAAACTGATGGAAGGTATGGCAAATCTTAAAAAAATATGACCCTCTGAAAAACCAGAGGGATCATAAAATTATTGCGAAATCCTATTTGAATCTTAATTTTACAACTTCCTTTTCTTTGTTAAATCGATAAATGCTCATTATGAGTCCGATTCCTATGTAAATACAAAGATTTGATGAACCGCCGGCACTGAAAAATGGAAGTGTGATACCGATAACGGGGAATATCTTAAGACACATACCTATGTTTATTATTACCTGAGAGGCAAACATGGCTGCTGTTCCGTAGCACATAAGAGAAGTTGCACTTTCCTTTGAATTTATTCCTACCGTAATTATTTTTATTACAATAGCAAGAAGAACAGCTAAAGCAAGAAAACAGCCTATAAGTCCGAGCTCTTCGCCGATACAGGTGAATATCATATCGTTTTCGCTTTCAGGCACTATTTCATTTTGGGTATATTCTCCGTTGAATAGTCCCTGTCCCGTGAGTCCGCCTGATGCAATAGCTTCAATGCCTCTGTTTTGCTGATACATAATGTCGGGATATCTGTCAGGGTAAATCAGTCCGAGGAAACGCTCTTTTTGCGTGTCGGAAAAGAAGAAATACCAAATTCCGGGAATTGCAGCACAGATAACAGCGAAGCCTAAAATGAAATATCTTAACTGTACTCCTGCACAAAACAGCATAGTAACAAAAATCAGCATAAATACGAGTGCACTTCCGAGGTCACCCGTTAAAATAACAAGACCAATGGGAATCATTCCGTGTATTACGAGTCCTGCTAAATGAAGAATGTTTCTGAGCTTGTCCTGTACAAGTTCAAGATGCATGCCGAAGGTTATTATGAAACCTATTTTTACAAGCTCCGACGGCTGAAAGTAAAGTCCCGATGCACCGAGGGATATCCATGTTTTAGCATCAGGCCGTTCCGCAGGCCCGACACCGATAACAAAAAGAAGCAGCATCATTATAATACACACAGCACCAATAACAGGGAACATTTTTATAATTAATCTGTAGTCGATAAAGGATATTATCACAGCTCCGACGATTCCGGCAGAAACAGCCAGTATCATAGTTCTTGTATCTCGTGATATGATGCTTCCTTCTTCAATGCCGAGAGTTGTAGCACTGTGTACCATAATTATACCGAATACAGAAGCCGCAACGCAAAATATTAACAGTAAAATATCTGTTTCAAGTACGGTTGATTTTATGAATTTAATTATTCTTGACATTTTTTCAGCTCCGCTAAATTAATATCATTATTATATCTGTAAACTGATTATTTTTCAATAGAAATATTACTGACGGTGAAAGTTTATGAAAGAGTTTTTATCATTTTCGGAAAATGATACAATGAAAATTGCAGAAAAAATATGTAAGCTTATCCCGAAAGGCACCGTTGTTGCTTTTTCGGGTGGAATGGGTATGGGAAAAACAGCCTTTGTAAGGGGAGCGTTAAAAGCATACGATAATGACTCGTTTGTCAGCTCTCCGACGTTTTCTCTTGTTCACGACTACGGCGGCACACCGAAAATTTATCACTTTGATATGTATCGCGTGACTGATCTTGATGACCTTTATTCAACTGGATTTTTTGATTATCTTGACGATGAATCAGTTTTGTTCATTGAATGGAGTGAGAATATTACAGATGCTTTACCTGAAAATACAGTATATATAGACATTAGACAGGGTGAAACACCTGAATCCAGAAAATTTATTGTATCGGGAGGTGTATTCTGATGATAATTCTCGGAATTGATACATCTGCTGTTGCAGCAGGTGCCGCAATATTAAAAGACGGAAAGGTCTTGAGTGAGACATATATCAATACAGGACTTACTCATTCGCAGACTTTAATGACACTCATTGATACTGTGCTGAAGCTTGTTGAAATAACTTTTGACGAGATTGACTGTGTTGCAGTATCCGCAGGTCCGGGCTCTTTTACAGGTATAAGGATCGGCGTGTCGGCTGTTAAGGGCCTTTGTTTTGCAAAAAATAAGCCTTGTTTTGCAGTGTCAACTCTTGAGGCTCTTGCAAATTGTGCCGATATTGACGGCTATCTTATTTGTCCTGTTATGGATGCAAGATGTATGCAGGTGTATACTGCTTTGTTTGAAAAGCATGACGGTCAAATAATCCGCATTTCGGAAGATTCTCCGAAAACTCTTGAAGAACTGTCTGAAGAACTGAAGGTTTATAATAAAAAAATACTTCTTATAGGAGACGGTGCGGATATTGCCTGTAAATATCTTGCCGAAAAGAAGCTTGATGTTCGTAAATTTTCTGAAATTTTCAAATTTCAACATGCTTCGGGTGTTGCAATTACAGCTTTCAGAAATTATAATGAGGGTGATGAGCTTATTTCCGCAGATAAGCTTCTTCCATCATATCTGCGTCTTTCACAGGCAGAAAGAGAATTAAAAAAATCAGGAGATGTTGTAAAATGATAGCGTTAAGCAGTGACCATGCAGGTTTTCCGTTAAAGGAAGCAATCAAAGAGTATTTTATTGAAAATAATATTGAATTTGAAGATTGCGGAGCATACAGTACAGATAGTGTAGATTATCCGTATCAGGCTAAAAAGGCCTGTGACCTCGTTGTGTCGGGCAAATGTGACAAGGCAATTCTTTGCTGTGGCACGGGCATCGGTATTTCTATGGCAGCAAATAAAGTAAAAGGAATCAGAGCAGCATGCTGTTCCGATTATTTCAGTGCTAAATATACCAGACTTCATAATGATGCGAATGCCCTTTGTCTCGGTGCAAGAGTTATCGGTGTCGGTTCTGCACTTGAGCTTGTAGATGTTTTTATAAATACGGAATTTGAAGGCGGCAGACATCAAAGACGCGTTGATCAGATAACTGAAATTGAGAATATGTAATGAATTGAAAGCGACATAATTTTCGGAACAAAAATAAATACATTAATAAAGAGGCTGATTTTTGCAGCCTCTTATTCTTTTATTCAATTATTTCACCGATACAATAATCATCATTTGCAGATTTGATTCGGACTTGCTTTATTTGACCGCAGAGATTCACATCAGATTCTACGCAAACGGGTGTATAGTTTTCTGTATATCCTTGCTGAACTGTGCCTTTAGGTGTTTCAAAAAGAACATTAACGGTTTTTCCGTTTAATGAATCAATGAATGCTTTTCTGATATCATCGCATTTTTTTTGAAGAACAGCACAGCGTTCATTTTTTACACTGTTCTGAATCTTATCGGGAAGCTTGAATGCAACGGTACCTTCTCTGGGAGAAAACGGAAATACATGTACTTTCATAAAACCGCATATTTCTGCAAAGGCAACGGTTTCTTTGAAATTTTCTTCAGTTTCTCCGGGAAATCCGACAATAATATCCGTTGTAAGCGACAGTTCGGGAAAAGTAGCTTTTAATTTCTTGCAAAGCTCAAAGTATTCCTCTGCCGTATAGTGCCTGTTCATTTTTTTTAAAATTGCGTTGCTTCCGCTTTGAAGAGAAAGATGGAACTGCGGACAGAACTTTTTCATTCCGGAAAGCCTTTCGATAACATCGTCTGTTATATGATCAGGCTCAAGAGAGCCTAATCTGAAACGCTCAATTCCGTCAGTATTTTCAGCGAGCTGTAAAGCATCGCAGATGCTGTGACCGGTATCAAGACCGTATGCAGAAAGATTTATTCCGACAAAAACAATTTCCTTATATCCTGCATTGGCGAGCTTTGTTATTTCCGTCTTTATATTATCAAGGGGGCGTGACCTTGAAAAACCGCGGGCCTTGGGAATAATGCAATATGAACAGTATCTGTTGCAACCGTCCTGAATTTTTATAAAGGCTCTTGTGTGCCCGTCAAATGTATCAATTTCCGTACCCTGATAGTTATCATTTCGTTGATGTGCCACTACTCGGACTGCTTGTCTTTTGTCTGCAAGAAAATCATTTATTGCATCAATAATTTTTTTATTTGACTTATTTCCGAGTATGATATCAGCCTCCGTAAGAGCAGCGGCTTCCTCTGAAAAAGCCTGCGGAAAGCATCCCGTAAGAATAACAACGGAATCAGGGTTGTCATGCTTAAAGCGTCTGACAGCCTGTCGTGATTTTCTGCTGCTTTCGGCTGTAACGGTACAGGAATTGATAATATAAATATCTGCTTTTTCCTTGTTGCCAACCACTGAATATCCGTTATTCTTTAACAGGGATATCATTTCCTGAGTTTCGTATTGATTTACTTTGCAACCTAATGTATAAAATGCCGCTTTCATTTATAAACCTCAAAATTTTATTTATTACATTATATACAAATGTTACTATTTAATCAATAAATTTTTGCATTAAATATTTATTTCAATCATAGCCTATATCATAAGGAGGAATATAAATGAAAAAAACTGCATTATTGATTTCGATGTTAATTGTTTTGTTAAACTGTTTTTCTGTTATATCCTTTGCAGAGGATGAAGCTGAAGCTCCTGCAAGTGAAATTCTGACTGTTTCAACCGATCTGCAGGTGGAGGTTAATGCAAAAGCATGTGTGTTGATGGATGCCAATACAGGTACAGTGATTGCAGCATTTAATGAGCATGATAAGCTTTATCCTGCATCTGTGACAAAAATTATGACACTTTTGCTTGTAATGGAGGCTGTTGAGGCAGGGAAGCTTACTCTTGAAATGGAGGTTACATGCAGTGAGTCCGCGGCGGAAAAGGGTGGGTCGCAGATATGGCTTGAGCCCGGTGAGGTAATGACTGTCAATGATTTATTAAAGGCTACTGTTGTTTACAGTGCCAATGATGCTTGCTGTCTTTTGGGAGAATGTATCTCCGGAAGTGAGACGGCTTTTTGCGATTTGATGAATAAGAAGGCTGCCGAGCTCGGAATGAATGATACTCATTTTGATAATTGCACAGGTCTTGATGATGATACCGAAACACATAAATCATCTGCTTATGATATAGCATTAATGTCTCGGGAGCTGCTGAAATATGATCTTATAAGAGACTATACCGGAATATGGATGGATACTTTAAGAAACGGTGAAACACAGCTTGTGAATACGAATAAGATTATCAGAACCTATCCCGGTGCTACAGGACTGAAAACAGGCACTACCTCAAAGGCCGGCTGCTGTGTCAGTGCATCTGCCGAGCGAGACGGTCTGGAGCTGATAGCCGTAATATTAGGTGCAGATAACAGCAAGGACAGATTTAAAGCTGCAGAAAATCTTCTGGATTACGGCTTCAGTAATTATGAAATATACTCACCTGATGCTGAAGAATTATATCCTGATGAAATCAGAGTTACACACGGTACGGAAGAATTTGTCAGTCTTTCACATTCGGAATGTGACGATTTCCTGATCAATAAAGGCATTAAAAATCAGATAAAAACAGAGCTTATTATTGATGAATCAATTGAAGCACCTGTTGAAAAGGGAACAATAATAGGAGAGATAGTATACAAAGTAAATAATGAGGTATTGGGGAAAACGCAGATCTTGTCCGACGACGCGGTTGACAGAATGACTTTTTTCAATGCGATAATTACTCTTTTAAAATCATTCAAAAAATATTAATTTTTTTCAACAATCTATTGAAAAAGTGAATCATTTATAGTAAAATAATATAAAAATTATGCAAAGTCGGAGGAAAAGTCATAAAATGTCCTTAAAACTTAACAGCAAATACCTCGGCAGTTTTGTAAGTGAAAAAGATTTACTTGCAATTGAGCCTGAAGTTAAAAAGGCACATTCTTTGCTTAATGAGAATAAAACCGAAGCATTGGGTAACGATTTTCACGGTTGGATGCAGTTGCCTGTCAATTATGATAAGGAAGAATTCGCAAGAATCAAGCAAAGTGCTCAGAAGATTATTTCCGATTCCGAAGTCCTAATTGTTATAGGCATCGGCGGATCATATCTCGGAGCAAGAGCAGCCATTGAGTTTGTTAAATCGAAAAATTATAATTTAACAACAAAGAAAACACCAAAAATATTCTTTGCAGGAAACAGCATATCTCCAACTGAAATTTCTGAAATTTATTCAATATGCGAAAACTGTGATTTTTCTGTGAATGTAATTTCAAAATCAGGTACTACAACAGAGCCTGCAATTGCATTCAGAGTATTCAAAGGACTTCTTGAGAAGAAGTACGGAGCAAAAGAAGCTGCTTCGAGAATTTATGTTACAACCGATAAGCAGAAGGGTACTCTTAAATCCCTTGCGGACAGGATGGGATATGAAGAATTTGTTGTTCCCGACGATGTAGGCGGAAGATTTTCAGTGCTTACAGCAGTAGGACTTCTGCCTATTGCCTGTGCAGGTATAGATATTGATAAGCTTATGTCCGGTGCTGCAAAGGCAGTTGAAAAATATAATATTCCCGATATTAATGTTAACGATTGTTATAAATATGCAGCTATAAGAAACATTCTTTACCGACAGGGTAAAAAAGTCGAAATGTATGTTTCATATGAACCTGATTTCACTCTTATGAATGAATGGTTTAAACAGCTTTACGGCGAAAGCGAAGGTAAGGAAAATAAAGGTATTTTCCCGTCTTCTGCTATTTATTCAACTGATCTTCATTCTCTCGGACAGTATGTTCAGGAAGGTGAAAGACATTTATTTGAAACTGTCTTTACTTTCAATGAACCTAAAACTGATTTGATTATTGAAGAAGATACCGAGAATGTTGACGGACTTAATTTCCTTGCAGGCAAGGGAATGTCATATATTAACAGAAAAGCATTTGAGGGTACGGTTCTTGCTCATACCGACGGCGGAGTGCCTAATATTATCATTGAAGCAGACAGAATGGATGAAGAAAATCTCGGTGAAATGATTTATTTCTTTGAAAAAGCTTGTGCTGTTTCGGGATATATTCTCGGTGTTAATCCGTTCGATCAGCCGGGTGTTGAGAGCTACAAAAAGAATATGTTTGCTCTTCTCGGAAAACCGGGATACGAAGAGCTTGCTGACGTACTTAAAGCAAGACTTAATTAAAATACAGGAAAAAATCTGAAAGGAATTGATTATTTATGGTTAAGCTTTTAATCGGAGAAAAAGGAACAGGCAAAACAAAGAAACTTATCAACTGCGTTAATGAGGCTCTTGCAGCATCAAACGGTCATGTTGTTTGTGTTGAGAAGGATGATCTTCTCAGATATCAGATAAGCTACAAGGTAAGACTTCTTGCAGCAAGCAATTATTGCATTGAGGGATATGATGCATTCTATGGTTTCCTCAGCGGACTTTGTGCAGGTGACCATGATGTTACTGATATCCTTGTTGATGCTACTCTTAAAATCGGCGGAAGAAACTATGAAGAACTCGCTGACTTTATGGTAAAGGTTGCAAGTCTCAGCAAGCTTACAGGTACAGATTTTACATTTACTGTTTCAACTGAAAAAGAAAATCTTCCTGCAAAGATCTTTGAAGTTTGCGAAGCTGAATAAAAAAATCTTAAAAAATATTGTAAAAATCAGCAGATTTCCTGTTGACAAACAGGGAATCTGCCTATATAATAATTGTTGCTGTTTGTCTGAGGGTAACTATGCTTAAAAATAGGAGGAAGTTAAATTGTATCTTGAACTTGATGCTGTATTCAATAATGACGGTGAAAGTTTACAGATAGATTATGAATTTTCTCTCGATGATGAAAGTGTTGTTACTCCCGTAAAGGTTAACGGTTCTGTATTCAATAAAACAGGTATTGTTAATTTGCAGGCGGATGCTAAATTTGATTATTCCACTTCATGCGCCAAGTGCAATAGGCCTTTACTGCGACATGCAAAAGTTCCGGTTCGTCATATTTTACTGACACATGCTGAAAATGAGGATAATGATGAATTTATTATTCTTGACGGTATGCGTCTTGAAATCAATGATTTGGTAAGTGAGGATATTTATCTGGCACTTCCGTCAAGATTTTTATGCAAAGAGGACTGTAAGGGCTTGTGCAGTATGTGCGGGCAGGACTTGAATACAGGTGATTGTTCGTGCAGCAAACCTACGGATTCCAGGTGGGATTCGCTTAAAGATTTATTTAATGAATAATTTTACCTTAATAGGAGGAAATAAAAATGGCAGTTCCTGCAAGAAGAGTTTCAAAGGCAAGAAGAGATAAGAGACGTAATAATGTTTGGAAGATTTCTGCTCCCGCAATTGAAAAGTGTCCTCAGTGCGGAGAATATAAGAGATCTCACAGACTTTGTCCTGCTTGCGGCTATTACAACGGCCGTCAGGTAGTTGCTGTCGAAGACTGATTCTTATTTCCGTAATTATATTTTTTTGACGGAGAATCTTGTACTTTATAGCGCAGGCGGAGAAGTGATATCTTCCCCGCCGCTTTGCTATTCAATTCGGTGGTGATAAAGTGGCTGTAAAAATATTTGCGGTTCTTAAGAACAGTTTGTGCGGTAAAAAAGGCGTAAGACCCGGTGATATGTTATTAAGCATCAACGGAAATAAAATTAACGATGTGCTTGATTACCGTTTTTATTCTGACGATATAATGGATGCGGAATTTTCTCATCCGGACGGTAAAGTGTTTTCCGTAAGAATAAAAAATTCATCGGGATATGATAAACTCGGTCTTGCTTTTGAAACATATCTTATGGACAAGCATCGCCGTTGTAAAAATTCCTGCATTTTTTGCTTTATTGATCAGTTGCCTAAAGGACTTCGGAAGAGCCTTTATTTTAAAGATGATGACGCACGTTTGTCCTTTTTGTTCGGAAATTATATTACACTTACAAACCTTACTGACGAAGATGTAAATCGGATAATCAGAATGCACATCAGTCCTGTAAATGCTTCTGTTCATACGATGAATCCGGAGCTTCGCGTCAAAATGATGCGTAATCCCAACGCAGGAAAAGCTTTGAGCTATCTGAAGAGGTTTTCCGATGCGGGAATAATGATCAATGCACAGCTTGTGCTTTGCCCGGGGATAAATGACGGCGAGGAACTGAAATATTCGCTTGATAAATTATCAAAGTTATCTTCACTTAACAGTATTGCCGCTGTTCCCGTTGGTCTTACAAAATTCCGTGACGGGCTTTATCCGCTCCAGTCTTTTGATGAAGATTCGGCAGCACAGGTAATTGATATCATAGATTGCTTTAACGATGAATTGCAAAAACAGGGGAGAGCTAAGCTTGCCTTTCCTTCCGATGAGTTTTTTCAGCTTGCTAAGCGTGATATTCCCGATTACTTTTATTATGGTGATTTTCCGCAGCTTGATAACGGTGTCGGTATGATTGCCTGTATGAAAAAGGAATTCAATGATTCTCTGTCCGACGCTCGCTCTGATAATGTTAAGCGGTCTTTTGCAATTGCAACAGGAGTATCAGCCTATCCTCTTATGAAGGAATTGGCAATGGGATTTACGGAAAAATTCACAGAAAGTAAGATCGATGTTTTTGAAATTAAGAACGATTTCTTCGGTGAATCCGTTACGGTTGCGGGGCTTATAACAGGAAAAAATCTTATTGATTCATTGAAGCAACAGGGCTTCAATAATAAGTTATTATTGCTTCCGTCTGTTATGATGAAAGGACAGGATGAACTTATTTTTCTTGATGATGTCAGTATTCGTGACGTCGAAAGTGAGCTTGATACCAAAGTTATTATAACACCTTGTGAGGCAAGTGAGCTTTTCAGGATTTTTTACGATATTAAATAAAAAAGAAAGGCCGGAGTATTCCGGAATGTGTTGTTATGGCTAAACCAATTGTTGCTATTGTCGGCAGACCGAATGTGGGCAAGTCAACATTATTCAATAAATTAAGCGGTAAGCGCCTTGCAATTGTTGACGACCGTCCCGGTGTCACAAGAGACCGCCTTTATGCTGACTGTGAATGGCTTAATCAGAAATTTCTGATCGTTGACACGGGCGGTATTGAACCTTATTCCGATGATATTATTTTATCCCAAATGAGAAGGCAGGCTCAGATAGCAATTGAAACTGCTGATGCGATAATTTTTGTCTGCGATGTAAAAACAGGTGTTGTGGCAACTGACGCCGAGGTTGCTTCTATGCTCCTGAAAAGCGGAAAGCCTATTGTTTTATGTGTCAACAAATGCGATGGGCTCGGTGCTCCGCCTGCTGATTTTTATGAGTTTTATAATCTTGGTCTCGGTGATCCTATTGCTGTGTCTTCCGTTCACGGACACGGCACAGGTGATCTTCTTGACGAAGTGTTGAAGCATCTTCCTGAGCCTGAGGAGATTGAGGAGGAAGATGATACAATCAAGGTTGCTGTTATAGGTAAACCCAATGTAGGTAAATCCTCTCTTGTTAATGCTCTTTGCGGTGAAGAGAGAGTGCTTGTGTCCAATATTGCAGGTACAACAAGAGATGCAACCGACACGGAAATTATCAATAAACACGGTAAATTTTTGTTTATAGACACTGCAGGTCTCAGAAGAAAATCAAAGGTTGATGATCAGATAGAAAAGTACTCTGTTATGCGTGCAGTAGCCGCTGTCGAACGATCAAATGTATGTGTTATTATGATAGATGCACTTGAAGGCTTTACTGAACAGGATTCAAAAGTCGCAGGTATTGCCCACGAAGCCGGTAAGGCTTGCATTATTGCCGTAAATAAATGGGATGCATACGAAAAAGACGGAAAAACGATGGACTCTTACAGAAAAAAGCTTATGAATGATTTTTCGTTTATGTCTTATGCTCCGATAATTTTCATATCCGCAAAAACAGGACAGCGTCTTGACAGGCTTTTTGAGCTTATAAAATATGTTGATGACCAGAATGCTGTAAGAATACCGACAGGAAGACTCAATCAGGTGCTTGCTGATGCACAGGCAAGAGTTCAGCCTCCGACAGACAAGGGTAAACGCCTTAAGGTTTATTATATGACACAGGCATCAACACGACCTCCCACGTTTGTTGCTTTTGTCAACAGTAAGGAGCTGTTTCATTACAGCTATCAGCGTTATATTGATAATCAGATTCGTGAGGTTTTCGGGCTTGAGGGTACTCCTACAAGGCTTGTAATCCGTGAACGGGGAGATAATTGACATAATATGCATCAATTCTCAGGAATTGGTGCATATTTCAGTTTAAATTAAATTTTGCTAATATAATTAATATAAAATTAATATAACTATTGATTAATAAAAAAATTTGTGTTAAAATATCTTGAATAATTGACTTGATATGTCTTAATGTCGATGTTGAGTCTGAATATGAAAAATAAATTTATGAATTTAGGTGATTTTATGAAAAGTCTGCTTGATTACACTCCTGAACAGCTTGCAGAATTTGAGACATCTGCTCAGAAAAAATATGATGAATTTGTGTCACTCGGAATAGCTCTTAATATGGCAAGAGGAAAGCCTGCTGCTGAACAGCTTGATATTTATGATGATATGCTTAATGCTCATTTTGCCGAAATAGGTTATAAATCCGAAGATGGAACTGATTGCAGAAACTACGGTATTCTTTACGGAATCGAAGAATGCAGAAGATTATTCGGTGAGATTCTCGGTGTTGATTCAAAAAACATCATCGCTTGCGGAAGCTCAAGCCTCAATCTTATGTATGATTTTCTTGCACAGGGCTGCTACAAAGGCTTTGCCGGCTGCGAACCTTGGATGAATAACAAAAACAGAAAGTTTATTGCAGTAGTTCCCGGTTATGACAGGCATTTTGCTATTGCTCAGTATTTAGGTTTCGAGCTTATCAATGTTCCGATTACATCAACGGGCCCTGATATGGATAAGGTTGAGGAGCTTATCAAGGATCCCGATGTTAAAGGTATGTTCTGTGTGCCAAAGTATTCCAATCCCGACGGTATTACATATTCTGACGAAACTGTTATCCGTCTTGCCTCAATGAAGCCGGCTGCAAAGGATTTCAGAGTTATATGGGATAATGCATATGTTATTCACGATTTATATGACGAGGGGGACACACTTCTCAATATATTTGAAGAAGCAAAGAAATATGGTAATGAAGATAATTTCGTAGCCTTTACATCTACCTCAAAAATCTCATATGCAGGTGCAGGTGTTTCCGCAATTGCCGCAAGTGACAGAAACTTCAAGGAAATTTCTGACAGACTTACTCTTCAGATAATAAGTTACGATAAGCTTAATCAGCTCCGTCACGCATATTTTTATAAATCAGTTGACGATATTAAGGTGCAGATGAAGAAGCATGCTGCAATTTTAAGACCGAAGTTTGACGCTGTTCTTGAGATTCTTAACAAGGAACTTGGCGGACTCGGAATTGCTGAATGGAATGAACCAAAGGGCGGATATTTTATCAGCCTTAATGTAACAACAGGTTCAGCTAAATATGTTGGCGAGCTTTGTAAAAAAGCAGGACTTGTTCTTACAGGTGTTGGTGCTACCTATCCTTACGGAATTGACCCTGAGGACAAAAACATCAGACTTGCACCCTCCTGTCCTACAGTTGCTGAGCTTAAAATTGCTTCAGAAATAATTTGTCTTGCCGTAAAGCTTGCGGCATGTAAGGAAATTAAAGAAAAATAAATCAATTTTGGAAGTGGATATATGTTTCGTATCGGACACGGTTATGATGTTCATAAACTGACAGAAAACAGAAAACTTGTTCTCGGTGGTGTTGAAATTCCTTATGAAAAAGGTCTTTTGGGACACTCTGATGCAGATGTACTAGTTCACGCTGTGTGTGATGCACTGCTCGGTGCAGCCGCACTTAATGATATCGGTTATCATTTTCCCGATTCTGATATGAAATATAAAAATGCAGACAGTCTTGTTCTTCTGAAGCATGTTTGCTTGCTTTTAAAAGACAAAGGATATGAGATATGCAATATTGATTCAACGATTATTGCTCAACGACCGAAGCTTGCAGCCTTTATTCCTGCCATGAAAGAAAGAATTGCTCTTACTTGCGGAATAGCTTGTGACTGTGTAAATGTCAAAGCCACCACAGAGGAGGGGCTCGGTTTTACGGGTGAGGGACTCGGTATTGCGGCTCACAGCGTTACCATCATTAAAAAAAATAATTCGGCGGTGTAAAAACTATGGAATGGCTTGAAACAATAAAGACAGTTCTGATGCAGATCAAGGATGTTTTTCTTAACATAGACTTGTTTCCCGATCTTGTAGATATTCTTCTTGTAGCATTACTTGTATATGCAATTATAATGCAGTTGAGAAAATCTCAGTCTATACAGGTTATAAAAGGCATAATTTTTGTTGCTCTTGTTTACGGACTTGTTAATTTGTTTGAAATGACAACGAGTAAATTTATTTTCTCGAAGCTCTTTTCTGATATTATCATAATTTTTGTAGTTCTCTTTTCAACTGAGCTTCGTCACGCTCTTGAAAATGTAGGAAAGAAAAAGATCGGAAAGAGAGCATTTTTCTTCTCATCTTCGTCAGCAGATGAAGACACGATTGAATCTATTAATGCAGTCTGCCGTGCAGCAGGTGCCATGAGCAGAAGTAAGGTTGGTTCTCTTATTGTGTTCCAGCGTGATTCTCTTCTCGGGGACTTAACAAAGCATGCCGTTCCGATTGATTCTGCGACAACATTCGAAATGATCTGCAGTATTTTCTATCCCAAGGCTCCCTTGCATGACGGTGCGGTCGTTATAAAAGACGGCAGAGTTGTGGCTGCCCGCTGTGTTGTTCCTATGAAAAATGACAGAGTTATCAATGATGATGTCGGAACAAGACACAGAGCGGCAATTGAGGTGAGTCTCAATTCGGATGCTGTTGTTGTTGTTACAAGTGAAGAAACAGGTCTTATTTCTCTTGCAGTTGAAGGTAATCTTATAAGAGGGCTTACGGACAGTGAGCTTCGTGAAAAATTAAGCGTTCTTTTACTTAATCCTAAAGCAGATAAAAAAAGCAGAATTTCAAGAAAAAATAAGAATACAGCCGTTGCTGACACCACGGAAGAAACAACAGATTACAAAGAAGACTCTTCTGATACGGCATTGAAAGAAGATGCAGCTGTTGATATTTCAGAGAGTGCTTCGGTCATTGAAGAGGCAGCTGATGATACAGAGGTATCAATGGAAGCACCTTTTGAGGAAATTCAAGCAATGGAAAATGACGGAATTGTTAATGAAGGAGTTGATAATGATGAACAAGAATAAAACGCCTGGTGATAAGAATAAAATATCTTTTTCAGCTCTTATGTCAAATAACAAAATTGTTTTTGCTTTGTCATTAATTGTTGCCGTTATGTTTTGGGCGTTTGTTTCAGTGTCACAGACTTCAGAAATTGAACGTGTGTTTACAGATGTTAAAATATCTGTAAACATTGATGAAAATAGCGTTGCAGCAGATAATAATCTTGAATTGTTCGGCAACGGAGAGTTTTTTGCAGATGTAACTGTTAAAGGATTCAGCTATATTGTTAACTCATCGGATTTTACCGGTAACAATATATATCTTACAGCGTCTACCTCTGCTGTTGTAACAGCCGGTACATATGATTTGCCGGTAACAGCAACCTTATCAGGTATATCGGGTGACGTGGAAATTATATCCGTTTCAGTTAATTCCATCAAGGTTTCATTTGATGAAAGAGTTACTAAGTCTTTTGCTGTAACGGAGGAGATCGAAGAGGGTGACGGATACTCTCTTGCTGAAGGGCTTATCAGAGAAAATCCCCGTCTTAGTGTTGAGTCAATTGATATTTCAGGTCCTTCAAAGGAAATAAATAAAATTACTTCAGTAAAGGCTTATGTAAAGCTTGATAAAGAGCTTGCAGCCACAGAGAGCTTTGAGGCTGAGATCATTGCTGAAACTTCAAGCGGTGTTGCTGATCTTTCTAATCTCACACTTGGAATTAATGAACCTGTATATGTTTCAATTCCTATTTATAAAGTGGGAACATATGAAACCGCTGTTGACTTTATCGGTACTCCTCAGGCTTACAGAAGTGAAGGGGTTGAATATCAGGTCTATCCCGCACAGGTTGATATATCTGTACAGACAGGTGTCGGTGATACTCAGCTTGATGATAACAACAAGATTCTTATAGGTAATATTGATTTTTCTCAGATCAATAATACTGTGAACAGAATAGTAATTGATAACGCAAATATCGGTTCTGATGTTAAGAATTTTACAGTAACGATCGATATGTCTTCAATGTCTAAACGTTGGCTTGAGATTCCTGTTGATTTAACATCTGTAACTGTACCTGAAGGTGTTACCGTTCTTTCACAGACTGTACAGTCCGTTCAGATTGTCGGTCCCTCTGCATCCGTTATGAATATTGACAAGACGGCTGCTTTTGCTGTTCCTGTTTTTGATAACGTGGAGCTTACACCCGGAAAACATACTGTTCCTGCTAAAATTATTCTCAGAACTCTTACTGACAGTTGGGTTCACGGTACTTACACAATTGAAATTGAAGTAGAATAAATTTATCGGAGGTGAGCAACTTGAAAAAGAATATATTGTATTTGTTTTCTGTAATAATGGTTGTTGTTATTTTGTTTGGTTTTTCCGGTTGCTCTATGTTCGATTTTTTTGCTGCTGAAAATCTTCTGAAGGCACCTAAACTTACAGGAGAAAAGGCTGAACTGCAGATTGCGTTTGAGCAGGCTGTCGGTGCCGATATAAGCCTTTATACACCAATCGCCGGTGATAACAGAGCATCTTATATTCTTTTTGATGCAAATGCTGACGGTAATGAAGAAGCTGTTGTATTTTACTCATACAATTCCAATTCTTCTGTTGTCCATATGCATTTGCTTTCTCAGAAAAACGGTGAATGGTATTCCGTTGATGATTTTATTGGTTCGGGAACTGAAGTATATAAAGTAGATTTTTATAATATAGACGGTTCTCGCAATCTTGAAATAGCAGTTATCTGGTCTTTAGAAGATTCAAAAAAGGAAAAAACTCTTTCAGTTTACAGAATTTCATCACTCGAAAGTAATTTTGATTATTCCATTGTGTCGCTTGCTACCATACAAATTGCCGATTATATCTATTGTGATGTTGACAGTGACGGTGCTAATGAGCTTCTCTATTTTTATTTTGACAGTTCTTATAATAATAGCTCTGTTAATGTACGGCTTCTTGATTTTGATTCTCAGGAAAATAATCTTGTTCCGTTGAGTGAGGTCACGCTTCCTTTTGTATTTTCCTCAGTTTTGCAGATAACTTACGATAAAGAGAATGACGATTACAGATTTTATATTGACTGTATTTCTGCAGACGGTTCTGTTTTTTCTGAGATAATAGTATTCAGCAGTGAGAATGCAGCGTTGTTTATTCCTGTTTTCAAGGAAAGCTATGCTTCGTCAGAAACGGTAAGAGCATCCTCCGTGTTATGCAGTGATTTTAACGGTGACGGGTATCTTGATATTCCCGTGAATCTTTCTTATGATGATTCTTATGCCGTAGCTGACGTTGATGGGACTTCACCTTCATTGTCCTTTGTTCATTGGTATACTTATCTTGACGGAGAATTCAGGAGCTTGGGCAAATACTTTGTAAATGATTATGACGGTTATTGCCTGAAGCTTGATAGTCTTTATGAGTACTATTACGTTGTCTATGATTATGTTAATAAAGTAACTCAGATAAGACTTAAGAATTTTGATGAAGAGAATAATATAATTTTTTCAATTACCTGTAAGGGAAAATCCGATGACACCGTCAGCATTATACCCGACGGATTTTTGGGCGACAGCAGTGCCAATGAGTATAATGTTGTCATATCAGCTAAAGGTGAATCAATGAATTTTACCGAAAGTTTTATTAAAAATCTTATAAGTGACTTATAAGGAGTGATTTATTTGAAAAGAATACTTATTGCAGAAGATGAAAAGTCCATACGTGAGTTTATTGTCATAAATCTTAAGAGAAGCGGTTTTGATGTTATTGAAGCAGAAAACGGCGAAGAAGCCTTAAGGCTTTATGATGACTATAACGGAAATTTTGATATTGCATTGCTTGATATAATGATGCCGATAATTGACGGTCTTGAGGTTTGTAAGCAGCTGCGTCAGAAAAGCAGTACACTTGGTATAATTATTCTTACTGCAAAAACACAGGAAATGGATAAGGTAACGGGACTTCTTGTTGGTGCTGATGATTATGTAACTAAACCATTTTCCCCGTCTGAGCTTATGGCAAGAGTTGATGCAATTTACCGTCGTGTCACTCTTAACAGAGAATTTGCTGAAAAGAGCAGGGAAAAGAGCAGCGTAATTGAGCTTGGTGACTTTTCTCTTAACCTGAGAAGCCGTTCACTTACAAAAAACGGTGTTCTTATTGAACTGACACAGGTTGAGTTTCAGATAATGGAATTCTTCTTTAATCATCCTAATACAGCACTTGAAAGAAGCGAAATCCTCAATCATGTTTGGGGAAATATGTATTACGGTGATGACAAGGTTGTTGATGTAAATATAAGAAGACTTCGTATGAAGGTCGAGGATGACCCTTCCAGTCCCCATCATCTTACAACTATATGGGGCGTAGGCTATAAATGGCTTGTATGATTAATGAATGAGGAGTGAGCATAATGCTGAAAAGCGGTATTACAGTAAGATGGCTTATAACAACGATACTTGTTATTGCACTGATACTTACCTGTATATCCACAGCTATTGTTGTGCTTCTTAAAGATTATTATTATGATACTGTAGAGAATAAATTACAATCACTCGGACAAAGCAGTGTTATAGCAGATTATTTCAGTTCTTATCTTAATTCAAATGATGATGACTTTTCATCCCGGGCACAGGAATATGTGGATAATTTTCAGGACATAAATGTTGCAGAGCTTTGGGTGATCAATAAATACGGTGATGTAATTGTAACATCAACAGGCTTTTTATCTGAAAATGAAAAATGTCCTGATTATTTTGATGCTCTTGAGTCTGTTTCAGGTCGTGCCTTTTGGCAGGGAACGATGAGCACAGGGGAGAAGGTTATGGCAATTTCTGTCCTTCTTCCAAAAACAAACGGATTGAGCAACGGTGCTGTACGCTATATTATTTCTCTTGAACAGATTGATATTCAGCTCTGGAAAATAACCTTTGTTGTTGCAATTATATGTGTTTTTGCATTGTTGCTTGTTATTCTGTCAGGTTTGTTTTTTGTCCGTTCGATTGTAGGGCCTGTTAAAAGACTTAATGAAGCAACAAGAAGTATTGCTGCGGGTAATTATAATGAAAAAATCGTATTGACAAAGCGTTATGATGACGAAATTGCTGAGCTTGCTGAATCAATCAATTATATGACCGATGAAATCGACAGGACAGATAAATTAAAGAATGATTTCATATCCACCGTATCTCACGAATTGAGAACTCCTCTTACGGCAATAAAGGGTTGGACAGAAACACTTCTTTGTATTAATGAATCTGCTGACGATACAATAAATAACGGTCTCAAGGTTATTCAGAATGAAACTGAAAGACTTTACACACTTGTTGAAGACCTTCTTGACTTCTCAAGAATGGAAAGCGGCAGAATGACGCTTCACCTTAAAAAGATTGATATTATAGCAGAGCTTGATGATGCTGTATATGTTCTTAAAGACAGAGCAAGAAGAGAAGGTAAAGAATTGTTTTACAGTTCACCTGAATATGCAGCTCCCGTTAACGCTGATCCTGACAGAATTAAACAGGTGTTTGTTAATATTATTGATAATGCAATAAAATATACTTCTGCGGGCGGTAAGATCTCGATAATGGCTATGATTTCATCTAATGAAGTTAAAATCAGAGTTGCCGATACGGGGTGTGGTATTTCCCCCGATGACCTGCCGCGAATAAAAGAAAAATTCTATAAAGCCAATTTTACAACAAAAGGTTCGGGAATCGGACTTGCTGTTTGTGATGAAATAATCAACTTGCACAAAGGAACACTTGATATATCAAGCGTTCTCGGGGAAGGAACAGAGGTAAATATTTCTTTACCTACTTTACCTATCAATTTATCTGAAAGGAAAGACAGTTAATGAACAAAGAAAAGACTATACATAAAACATCTGTCGGCGGTCAGGCTCTTATAGAGGGAGTTATGATGAACGGCCCAAAGGGGGCTGCAATTTCCGTGAGACATACTGACGGGCATATTATAACTGAAATGTCAGAAGTAAAGCATATTAAGGATAAGATCAAGCTTCTGGGCTTTCCGTTTGTCAGAGGTATTGTTAATTTTATAGAGACAATGATAATCGGTTATAAGTCACTTATGCGTTCAGCAGAGCTTTCAGGTCAGCTTGATGCTGAAGAAGATGCTGAAAATATGTCAAAGCTTGACAAATGGTTGAATGCTCATATGAGTCCGAAGTTAGTTGCTGCAATTACAGGTGTTTTATCTGTTGTGGTTGTTGCAGTATGTATTCTTCTCTTTTTCTATGCTCCTACATATCTCGTTGACCTTGTTGACGCTAAGCTTCTCGGCGGTAGTATTGCCGATTTTCATCCTTTTTTTGAAGGAATTTTAAAAATGATTATTATCATCTGTTATATGCTTGCCGTATCACAGATGAATGATATAAAAAGAGTTTTTATGTATCATGGAGCAGAGCATAAATCAATTTTCTGCTATGAAAAAGGGCTTGAGCTTACTGTTGATAATGTTCGTTCATGTAAAAGATTTCACCCAAGATGCGGAACAAGCTTTATTTTTATTGTTCTTATAACTAATGTTATAATTTCATCATTGACTACACTTATTTTCCCCATATTGAATTCCACGGATTACCGCCTTATCTGGACTCTTGTGAAGATGCTCGGAGTTCTTCCCGTGGTTACAGGTATAAGCTATGAGCTTATAAGGTATGCGGGAAAACACGATAATATCGTTACAAAGATTTTTTCGGCACCGGGGCTTTGGATGCAAAGGATTACCACAAAAGAGCCTACCGATGATATGATAGAAGTTGCTATTGCATCAATAAATGCAGTCATCACCGAGAACCCTGATGCCGATAAGATAGAATAATGACCTGGCGAGAGCTTGTAAAAAAAGGTAAAGCTGTGCTTGAATCGGCTGGAATTGAGGATGCTGAATTTGATGCTTTTCAATTGAGCTTAAAATTTTTCAACGGCTCATATACTGATTATTTGCTTCATTTTTCAGATGAAGTAAACGAAGCGGATTTTACAGCGTATTTTAATTTTCTGAACAGACGTATTTCAGGCGAACCTTTACAGTATATTGTCGGCAAATGGGATTTTTATAAAAGCTCCTTTTATGTAGGAAAAGGGGTGCTGATACCCCGACCCGAAACAGAAGAGCTTGTTGACAGTTGTATCGGAATTATAAAAAAGAACGACTGTAAAGTTATATATGATTTATGCACGGGCAGCGGATGTATAGGTATCAGTATTGCAAAAGAATGTCCTGAGACAAAGTGTTATCTGTTTGATTATTATGATGATGCTATAAGCTATGCTGAGAGGAATCTTAATCTATCGGGGCTTTCTAATGTAAAGGTCATTAAGCATAATATACTTACTCCTTTTAGTGAAAATGTTCCTGTTGCAGACCTTATTGTTTCAAATCCGCCGTATATTAATTCTTCCGAATTAGCTTCACTTCAGCAAGAAGTGCTGCAAGAACCTATAACTGCTCTTGACGGCGGTGAAGACGGGCTGATGTTTTACAGGGCTATATTTTCACTCTGGGAAAAACATCTGAAGCCCAATGGTTACTTTGCTTTTGAATGCGGTGAGAATCAGGCTGAATTGATTAAAAAGCTTGCCGGAAATAAGTTTAATACCACAATTACAAAAGATATATACGGTATTGAGCGTTTTGTGTTTTCTGAAAAAATTAAGGAGGAGTTGTATGATTAGTTATTTTATTGATTATATGAGTGGCGATATTGATATGCTTTCGTTTCTTACAATAATCTGTGTAATGGTTTTTGTAACAGTCTGCTGTCTGCCGGTTCACGAATTTGCACATTCATATATAGCTGATAAACTTGGTGACTCTACCGGCAGACTCAACGGTAGAAGTAATCTCAGTCCTATGGCTCATTTATCTTTACCCGGTACTATAATGCTTGTGTTGTTTGGATTCGGATATGCAAAGCCTGTACCTGTAAATATACGCAATTTTAAGAAAAGAAAGCTTTATATGGGGCTTACTGCATTGGCGGGCCCTGTATCTAATCTGATTCTTGCTGTTATTTTCTTGGTTGTTGCCAGTATCCTTTCAGGCTTTTCTTCTGTTCAGACTGAGGAAAATATAATTTTCAAAGTTGCAATTATGTTCTTTTATAATGTTGCATATTATAATGTTGCACTTGCCGTATTTAATATGATACCTATGCCGCCGCTTGACGGGTCAAGAATACTTACGATGTTTTTACCCGATAAAATTTATTACAGAATAATGCAATATGAACGCTATATCTTTTATGCTCTTTTTGCGTTATTGTTTATTTTCAGCCGGATAGGTTATTCACCTTTAAGTGCAGTTACCTCATTTGTGTTTGACTTGTTTGTCGATATAATCGGAGGAGCCGTTTGGCTGATTTTCGGATTATTTATGTAAAGGAGAATATATGTCTTCATTAAATTATAAGATCGAAGTTTTTGAAGGTCCGATGGACTTACTGCTTCATCTTATTTCAAAGCATAAACTGAATATTTATGATATACCGATTGTAGAGCTGGTTGAACAATATCTTGCTTATGTAGATGAATTGAAAGAAGCTGACCTTGAAATAGCAAGTGAGTTTCTTGAAATGGCAGCAAGGCTTGTTTACATAAAAACTGTTTCGTTACTTCCTGTTTATGAAGAGGGTGACAAACTACGCAAAGAGCTCAGCGGTGAGCTTATTGAATATGCAGAATGCAAAAGGGTTGCAGAAGCATTGTCACATAAGACAGACGGATTCAATCACATTTCGAGACCGCAGGAAACATTTGAAGTGGATATGACATATACTCGAGTTCACGATTCGATTGAGCTTCTTAATGCATATATGCGTGTTGTCGGAAAGCGTCTGAGAAAGATTCCGCCGCCGCTTGATTCATTCAAAGCGATAGTTGTAAAAAAGATCGTTTCCGTATCTTCTAAAATTAAAAATATTGTATCTGTGCTTTCTGTGGGCGGTAAAAAGAAGTTTTCTGATATTATTCTTTCATCAGAAAGCAGATCTGATATGGTTGCAGCTTTTCTTGCCATTCTTGAGCTTGCCAAAACAAAGCATGTTGTGCTTTCAGGTGACGGACAGAATGTTGAAGTTGAACTTATAAAAGTTCCCGAAGGAGAATTGGATTTTGACTGAAAATGTGATTAATTTGAAAAATACGGTTGAAGCTATAATTTTTGCTTCGGGGGAACCTATTGACCGAATAAGACTTATTGAAGCTCTCGGATGCAGTCCGGAAAGGCTTGACGGTATCATAAATGAAATTGCTGCAGAATATGAAGAACGCGGAAGCTCTGTTCAGCTTCTTTCTCTCGGTTCTGAGGTGCAGTTTGTAACCCGTCCCGAATACGCGGCAGCAGTAAGAAATGTTCTTGATATGAAAAGAAATCAGCCTTTGTCTGCCGCAGCATTTGAGGTGCTGGCTATCGTTGCATATAATCAGCCTGTAACAAAAGCATTTATTGAGCAGGTCAGGGGAGTTGATTGCAGCGGTGTTGTTAACACCTTATGCCAGCGAAATCTTATTGAAGAGGCAGGAAGACTTGACTTACCCGGCAGACCTCTGTTATACTGTACTACAACAGATTTTTTAAAATGCTTTTGTATGACAACTCTTGCTGAGTTGCCGGATATACCTGATACGAAAGCGGCTGCAACGGCTCTTGAAAATATTCATAATGATGAATCTGTAATTTCAGGTCAGATGTCGATTCTGTAAATAAGGAGGGAGTATTTTGATAGTATTGAAGATAATCGGTTTTGTTTTGCTTGCGGTAATTACACTTGTAGTACTGATATTATGTGTGAAAGTCCGTATATTTGCCGAATATTCTGAAACAGATACAAGAGTCAGACTTCAGTGGCTGTTTATCAAAATTCCCCTTTATCCTTCAGAAAAAGAAAAATCTCAAAATGAACAGAATGATAAGAAAAATTCGGCAGAACAGGTCACGGAAGCTGAGCAGAACAGCACTGTGTCTAAAGATAAAGAAGATAATATAGAAAATACTGAAGCGGCGGAAGAGCAGCAAGCCCAGGAAGATGGTACTTCAGCATCCGATGAAATTGCTGACACCTCAGCAGACGGTACACAGCCTGTCAAACAGAAAAATAATCTTCTCAAAACCCTGTATAATGCACATGGTATTGACGGACTTCTGCTTATAGTGCAGAGAGTATTCAGTTATCTCGGTACATTTATAGGTGATCTTATGCATTCACTTGTGATTGATGAGTTATATTTAGATGTACGATGTACTAAAAAAGATGCGGCTTCAACTGCTATATATTACGGTCAGGTTTGCTCGGCATTATTTCCCCTTATGGGTGCACTTGTAAGCAAATATAAAGTCAGAAAATATGATATAAATGTTTATCCTGATTTTCTTGCAAAACAGTCATCGGCTTCATTTGCCGTATCAATGCATTTATATCCGATATATTTAATCGGTATTACTCTTGTGTTCGGTTGCAGGATGATATTCAAAGTTCTGCTCCGGTTGATTGTAAAATGTTTTCTTCCCTCAAAGAATAAAGAGGCAGAAAATGCAAATAAAGACGGGGCTAAAACCTCGGAATCTAAAATATAAAATGAAAGAGAGCGTATTAAAATGAAGGATCAGTCAGCAGCAGGAATTCTTTCCACAACAATTGAAAAAGTCCGTCAGTTAGTGGATGTAAGCACTATTGTCGGAGAACCCATTGTTTTATCTGATGAGGTTACGGTTATTCCTGTATCAAAGGTTACATACGGATTTGCATCAGGCGGTTCAGATTTCCCCTCAAAAAATAATACTCAGCTTTTCGGTGGCGGAGGCGGTGCAGGTGTTACAATTAACCCCGTAGCTTTCCTCATACTTAAAAACGGTGAAGTTACCCTTAAGCACATTACATCAAATGATAATGCTGCAGAGCGTTTTGTTGATATGGTGCCTGAAGTAATCGATAAGGTAAGCGGTGTTGTATCAAAGGTTAAGTCGTCCGAGAAATAAATCCTCATTTTAACAAATATACAATTTAAGGTTGGTGAGTAAAAAAAAGTACGCTCAGCAGCCTTAAAGGTGTTTTATAAAAATCGGAAGGTATTTTATGGCAGAATTAGTCAGATTACAAAAATATATGGCAGATTGCGGAGTCGCATCCCGCAGAAAATCGGAAGAGCTTATCGCAGCAGGAAAAGTAAAAGTTAACGGACTTATTGCTTCAATCGGAGATAAGGTCGACCCTAAAAAGGACACTATAAGTGTTAACGGCAGAAAGCTTACAAAAGAGACGAATTACATATACCTTATGCTTCATAAGCCGCGTGGGTATGTAACTACAATGAGTGACGAGATGGACAGAAAGTGTGTTGCTGCGCTTGTTGCAGATATTGGGAAAAGAATATATCCCATCGGCAGACTTGACAGAGATTCCGAAGGGCTTTTGCTTTTTACAAATGATGGTGAATTTGCAAATGCAATGACACATCCTTCAAGACATATTGCAAAAACCTATAGAGTAAGTGTAAAACCGGCAATTACCGAAGATCAGTTAACTGTTCTGACATCGTCGATGATGATAAACGGAAAAAAGACCGTTCCTGCTGATGTGCGTATAATTAACAAAGAAGCAGAGAAGACTACACTTGATATTATTCTTTATGAAGGTAAGAACCGTCAGATAAGACGACTTTGCGAGGAAGCCGGTCTTGAAACTGCCCGTCTTAAAAGGCTTGCCATCGGTCAGTTAAAGCTTGGCGGACTGAAGGTTGGGGAATACCGTCATTTGACGCATGAAGAAGTGAGTCTGCTTAAGCGTCAGTCCGGTTGTTATTAATTTGTAAAGGAAGCTTATAATGGTAAAAAGTATGACAGGCTACGGTAGAGCCGTTGAAACTATCGGTACATTTACCGTAACCGTAGAAATTAAAAGTGTAAATCACAGATATTTTGAATTTTCGCCGAAAGTTTACAGGGCATATTCTTTTCTTGAAGAAAAGTTAAAGAGCTTTGTTCAGCAATATATTTCAAGAGGCAAGGTCGATTGTTACATTCAGATCGAAAATGAAGATACCGATGAATGTATCGTTAAGGTAAATCACTCTTTGGCATCCGGTTATATCAGTGCATTCAAGGAGATTGCCGATACTTATTCGCTTGAACTTGATGATGCATTTGAGATGCTTGTGGGACGAAGCGACATTTTTTCCGTACATAAGAATGAAACTGATGAAGATGCAGTATGGGAAGCTGTAAGTAAGGTTCTGAAAAGTGCAATTGATTCCTTTATCAATATGCGTATCACCGAGGGTGAAAAGCTTAAGAACGATATTTTCAGCAGAGCTGATTCTATTCTTGAAAATGTTGCTTTTATCGAAGAACGTTCCCCTGAAACTGTTAAGGAATATAATGATAAACTGAAAAGGCGTATTCAGGAGCTTATTGGTGATGCAAATGTTGACGAGCAGCGTCTTCTCACGGAGGCTGCGATATTTGCAGACAAAATTGCAGTTGCAGAAGAAACTGTCAGACTCAGAAGCCATATAGATCAGCTTCACAGCTTCTTTGAGCTTGACAGACCTATAGGAAGGGATCTGGATTTTCTTATTCAGGAAATTAACAGGGAAACCAATACTATTGGCTCAAAGGCAACAGATCTTGAAATCGCACGTCGGGTTATAAGTATCAAATCGGATATTGAAAAAATCCGTGAGCAGGTGCAGAATATTGAATAATTGGGGGAGACTATGAAACTGATTAATATTGGCTTCGGTAATCTTGTTAATGCTGAACGCGTTATTGCAGTTGTATCTCCTGATTCTGCCCCTGTTAAAAGAATCATTCAAAATGCTAAAGAATCGGGCAAGCTCATTGATGTAAGTCAGGGCAGAAAAACTATGTCTGTAATTTTTACTGATACCGAACATGTTATTCTCTCGTATCTCAAGCCCGAAAAAGTGTCGGAAAAATTTTCCGATGATGGTGAAGAAAGTGCAGAGGGTTGATTATGAAGAAAGAAAATGGCTCAATTGTTGTTTTGTCCGGGCCGTCGGGTGCAGGAAAAAATACTGTTTATGATGAACTTGTAAAAATGTCAGACAATATCGTGCAGACTGTTTCCGTCACTACAAGAAAACCGAGAGACGAGGAAAAAGACGGTGTTGACTACTATTTTGTTACTGTTAACAGATTCAGAGAGCTTATTGATTCGGATGCTTTTATTGAATATGTAAATTACGGAAGCAATTATTACGGTACGCTTAAAAGTGAAGTCGAGAGGCTTTTTCACAGCGGAAAAACTGTTATTCTTGTTATAGAAGTAAACGGTGCCGCTAATATTAAAAAAATGATGCCTGAAGCAACGTCCGTTTTTATTATTCCGCCGTCGGTAGATGAATTAAAAAGACGGATTACTGCAAGAGGACAGAATAGTGAAAGTGAAATTGAAACACGTTTATCAATTGCACTTGAAGAAATGAATTACAAGGATAATTATGATTACTGTGTCATAAATGATGATCTTACAACTTGCGTAAATGAAATTTTTGATATTATAAAATCGATAAAATAAGGAGAAATTGTTATGATTAATATTGATTTAAGTGAGATTCTCAACGAGGATTTGAGCAGATATGCTCTTGTAATCGGTGTTGCAAAGCGTGCCGTTGAGATTATTGATGAGGAAAATGAAGCTTTCAGACATGCAAATGAAAGTGACAGAAAAATGAAGGTATCTGACTATGATAAGAGTGCTTACGGTACTGAAAAGCCTGTAAGTCTTGCTGTCGAAGAGCTTCGTAACGGTGAGTTCTCAATTATTCAGCCTCAGATAAAATAAAAAAAGCTGAGGTGCAGATATTGGAGTCAACTTTAGTCGCACTTATTGCGGTTGAAAATTGTTCATACGGTTTTGATAAGCTTTTTTCTTACTCTGTTCCGGAAAAGTTTTCAGATTTGCTGATGCCGGGTATGAGAGTGCTTGTACCTTTTGGCAGAGGCAGTGCACTCAGACAAGGCTTTGTTTTTGAAATTTCAGCAGAAAACGAAAGGGAAGAACTGCAATCGCTTAAAGAGGTTCATTCTCTTCTTGATGCTGATGTTATGCTGAGTGAAGAAATGATTCTTTTAGCCAAATGGATAAGAGAGAGATGTTTTTGCACATATTTTGCGGCTGCTAAAGCATTACTTCCCGGAGGAATGTGTCTCAAAACTGAAAAGGTTTATTCATGTTCTGCCGATATATCTCCCGAGGCGTACGACAGACTTTCTGCCAATGAAAAAATTGCTGTTGAATTTCTTCGTAAGAAAAAAGATGCAGTGCGGGAATCCGTTATTTTGAAAAAGCTCGGCTTTCAAAAAGAAACTGATTTTCTTAAACGTATGGTTCGAAGAGGTTATCTTGTTGAATCTTCGGATGCTTTTTCCAAAGTAAATGATCTTTCTGTGCAGTTGGTACGGCTGAGTGAACAATATCTTCAGGAAGATACAACAGTTCTCACGGAAAAGCAACAAGAGGCAGTTAATGTTGTCCGTGATATTGGTGCGGCATCGCCGAAAGAAATATCTTATTTCAGCGGTGTCAGTGATTCTGTTATCAAAACATTAATAAAAAAGAATATATTTGAATGCTTTTCTGCAGTTGTAAAGCGTGAAGTAACAGTGAGTGATGTAATATATGAATACAAAAAACCTGTGCTTTCCGATTCGCAGAAAAAAGTGTATGACAGACTCTTAATGTCTTATAAAACAAGAGATTTTGCTTCTGCACTTCTTTTCGGAGTAACAGGCAGCGGAAAAACGAGTGTGTATCTTGAGCTTATAGACGCAGTTCTTGAAGACGGTAAGAGTGTTATTGTGCTTGTTCCCGAAATATCACTTACTCCCCAGACTTTTTCTATTTTTTCCGGAAGATACGGAAAAAATGTTGCTGTTTTACACAGCGGTCTTTCTATGGGTGAACGATATGATGAGTGGAAAAGAATTGCTTCGGGCTCTGTTAAGGTTGTAATTGGTACAAGAAGTGCAGTTTTTGCACCTCTTAAAAATCTTGGGCTTATTATAATTGATGAAGAGCAGGAGCATACCTATAAGTCAGAAATGTCACCACGATATAACGCAAAGGATGTTGCACGGTTCAGATGCGGGTATAATGATGCTTTTCTTCTTTTTGCATCTGCGACTCCGTCTGTTGAAACGTATGCTAAAGCAAAAAACGGAAATATGCTCTTATGTGAATTGAAGGACAGATACGGAAAATCGGTTCTGCCCGATGTTCATACCGTTGATATGACTGATAAATCTCTTCTGTCTGCATTTTTTGCAATAAGCAATCCGCTTGCTGATGAAATAGAAAAGAATCTTCAAAACAATGAGCAATCAATTCTGCTTGTAAACAGAAGAGGATATAATACTTTTGTTATGTGCAGTGATTGTAAAAATGTTGTTATCTGTCCGAAGTGCAGTATTTCAATGACATATCATTCGGCAAATAACAGACTAATGTGTCATTATTGCGGTTATTCAATTCCTTTTACTGAAAAATGCCCCTCCTGCGGTGCAGATAATATCAGATACTCCGGCTATGGAACACAGCGTGTTGAACAGGAGATTAATTTAAGATTTCCCGACGCAAGGGTCGTGCGTATGGATGCTGACACTACAGCTCAGAAGAATGCTCACGAAAAAGTGCTTTCAGCTTTTTCTAAAGGTGAATATGATATTCTTATCGGAACGCAGATGGTTGCAAAGGGACTTGATTTTCCGGATGTTACTCTTGTCGGTATAACATCTGCTGATAAGGAATTATATAATAATGATTTCAGATGTTCCGAACGTTCATTTGATCTTATAACGCAAGTGGTGGGAAGAGCCGGTCGTGGCTCCCGAAAGGGCAGAGCAGTTATTCAGACTCTTGTTCCCGATAATCCCATTATTTCTATTGCAGCCAAACAGGATTATAAGAGGTTTTTTGAAAATGAGATCAGAATGCGAAAAGCTTTAATTTATCCTCCGTTTTGTGATCTGTGTGAAGTAAGCTTTTCCGGTAAAGATAAGGATGAGGTCGGTGCTTGTGCTGTTTTATTTTTTGACACGTTTGTAAAATTGAACGAAAAAGAATATTCTGAGCTCAAAGTGATCGTTTTAGGCCCGATGGCACCCAAAGTTTCAAAAATCAATGACCTACACAGACAGAGGATACTTATAAAATGTAAAAATTCTCAAAAATTCAGAGAACTTGTCAGTGCTGTACTGAAGGTAATCAATGATGATAAAAATTTTAAAAATATTTATGTTTATGCAGACATAAATCCCGAAAACTTAAACTAAAGGATATGGTGAAAGATGGCTATCAGAAATATAAGAACTGAAGAGGATCCCATTCTCAGAAAAGTCAGCAGAAAAGTTGAGAGCTTTGACGAAAAACTGTTTATGATTCTTGATGATATGAAGGATACCCTTATAAAATCGCAGGGGATAGGACTTGCAGCGGTGCAGGTTGGTATTCTTCGCAGAATCGTTCTCGTAAATTTTGATAACAGAATTATTGAACTTATCAATCCGGAAATTACTGAAAGAGAAGGACAGCAGATAGAAGCAGAGGCTTGTCTTTCCGTTCCTCATAAAGCCGGAAAAACACTTCGTCCGAAGACGGTAACTGTAAAAGCACAGAACAGAAACGGTCAGTGGTGTATATATAAAGGTACAGACCTTCACGCAAGATGCTTCTGTCATGAGCTTGATCATCTTGACGGAAAACTCTATATTGATTCTCTTGCTCCCGGTGAATCTGTATTCTTTACAAATGATTATGATTAAGGATGAAATTATGAAACCTGTTGTTTTTATGGGAACTCCTGATTTTGCAGTTCCTGCACTTAAAGCGTTGATAGATTCTGATGAATATGATGTAAAGCTGGTTATTTCACAGCCTGACAGACCTCAAGGCAGGAAACAGATTCTGACGCCATCGCCTGTAAAACAATTAGCTTTACAATATGATATAGAGGTCTATCAGCCTGCAAATCTTAAATCTGATGAAACCTTTGAAAAAATTCAGGCGAATTCACCTGATTTTATTGTTGTTTCTGCATACGGTAACATCCTTCCTAAGCGTATTCTTGATATTCCTGTATACGGTTGTGTTAATCTTCACGGCTCTCTTCTTCCTAAATACAGAGGTGCAGCTCCCATACAGTGGAGTGTTATAAACGGTGATAAAATTACCGGTGTTACGACTATGCTTATGGATGTTGGGCTTGACACAGGTGACATTCTTTTAACTTCAGTTAAAGAAATTGAGGAAAATGAAACTGCAGGTGAGGTTTTTGATGCGTTGGCATCACTTTGTCCTGAGCTTCTTCTTAAAACATTGGAAGAACTTGAAAAGGGAAGTATTGTACCTGTGAAGCAAAATGATGCAGAAGCTTCCTATGTTTCCGTTCTTTCTAAAGAAATGTCGGTTATTAATTGGAATGAAAATGCACAAACTATTCATAATCTTATAAGAGGACTGAATCCTTGGCCTGTTGCCCGTACAATGTACGGCAGTAAGATATTGAAGATCTATTCAAGTTATGTTACAGATAAAAAATCTGCATCTCCAACAGGAACAGTTAAAGTCGCTGATGATATGATTTTTGTGACCTGCGGTGATGAAACAGTTCTTTGTTTAGATGAGATACAGCTTGAAGGCTCCAAGAGAATGAATACTGCTGATTTCTTACGCGGACACAGTTTTTGCGACGGTTTCTCTTTTATTTCGGAGGATTAATAATGTATTATAATTTTTCATATTTTTACTTGCTGATCCCTGCTTTTTTGATTTCAATTGCAGCTCAGGCTGCAATTAAGAATGCTTACAGGAAAATGTCTTCCGTATATTCCAAAAGCGGATATTCGGGTGCACAGGCAGCAATTGCGGTGCTAAGGTATTACGGAATCAGTGATGTCAGAGTTGAACAATGCTCGGGTAAGCTTTCCGATCATTATGACCCTAAAAATAAAGTTATACGCCTTTCAGAAGGAGTTTTTTCTTCTACATCTATTGCCGCTATCGGTATTGCCTGTCATGAAGCGGGGCACGCAGCACAGCATGCATCAAGCTATTTGCCCATAAGAATCAGAAATTCAATTTTACCTGTTTGTCAGATAGGCTCATACGCCGGTATTCCGCTTGCTGTTTTAGGTATGCTTATGAGCTTTGAGCCTCTCATATTTGCCGGTCTGCTGCTTTATTCTTTTATAATGCTGTTTCAGCTTGCCACTCTTCCTGTAGAGCTTAATGCAAGCTCCAGAGCAATATCGGTAATTGAAGAAACAGGGCTTCTTAAAAATGAAGAAGAATTGAACGGTGCAAAGAAAGTGCTCAAATGTGCTGCTTTGACATATGTTGCAGCACTTATTACGTCACTTGCAAGTCTTCTTCGGTTCATTATGATTTTTACACGCAGAAGAAATTGATATTGGAAGGAAATTTATGCACGACCCGAGATTTGAAGCAGTAAAGCTTCTGACAAAAATCGAGAAAGATACAGCATTTTCTGCAATACTGATCGCAGATGCCTTTAAGAATGTTCAATTCAACAATTCAAGAGATACTGCGTTTGCTGTTTCTCTTGTTTACGGAGTTCTCGAAAATAAGTTTACACTCGACTATAATATTTCACTGTATCTTTCTTCAAAGCTGTCTAAGCTTAAGACTGATGTGTTAAACATTCTGCGAATCGGTGCTTATCAGATCCTTTTTACGGAGAAAATTCCTGTAAGTGCGGCAGTAAATGAAGCTGTTAAAATATCAAAGAAAATCGGTGCAGCATATGCATCCGGAATGATAAATGCTGTGCTTCGTAAAATTTCTTATAACGGATTGAGTCTTCCGGAAAATGATAAGAGTTTGTCTTATCTTTCCGTAAAATTTTCCGTTGATGAATCAATTATTTGTAGCCTTATTGATGATTTTGGCTATACAAAAACCTGTGAGATTCTTGAAAGCTTTATTGGCAGAAGACCGATTTATATAAGGCTGAATACACTTAAATGTACTGAAGCCGAGCTTCTCGGGTCTTTGGGTAATGATAATGTTTCTGTAAATTCAACATCACTTGAATTTTGTTATTCAGTTGAAAATACAGGTGATATAACAAAGCTGTCGGCATATAAAGACGGTTGGTTCTATGTTCAGGATATGTCATCGCAGTTTTGTTGCAGCCTTATGGATGCGGTTCCGGGTGATACGGTAGTTGATTGCTGTGCAGCTCCGGGAGGAAAGTCTTTTACTGTTTCACAGTATCTGAAAAATGAAGGAAGAATATTTTCTTGTGATATGTACGAGCATAAAACTAAACTGATTGTTGACGGTGCTGTACGACTCGGAATAAAAAATCTTTCTGCTGTTTGCAGCGATGCGAGAAAATTAAAAGGAATTGTTCCGACAGCCGACAAAGTGCTTTGCGATGTACCTTGTTCGGGGTTTGGTGTTATTGGCAGAAAGCCGGAAATTAGATATAAAAAAACAGATGAGTTGAGTGATTTACCTGATATCCAGAAGGAGATTTTGTATTCCTGTTCCGAAATCGTAAAGCCCGGCGGTACACTCATTTACTCAACTTGTACTTTGAACAAAAAAGAAAATGATGCTGTTTGTGATGCATTTTTAAATGATCATAAAGACTTTTTTATTTCACATGACCCTGTATATGCTTCACATACAGACAGATATATTACGGTTTTTCCGTCCTCTTCAGGCGGTGACGGCTTCTTTATTGCAAAATTTATAAGAGGAAATTCATGAAAAAAGACATATTATCATTAAACCTTGATGAATTGACAAACGAAATAACTTCTCTTGGTCAGCCGAAATTCAGAGCAAAACAGATTTACAGGTGGCTACATAAAGCATTTGTTACGGATTTCAGTCAGATGACTGATTTATCCGTAGAGTTACGCAACATTCTTAATGACAATTTTGTCATATTTGGTTGTACTATTGAAAAAAAACTTATTTCCGAGTATGATAGTACAATGAAGTACCTTTTCAGACTTCATGACGGAGAGTTTATTGAATCTGTTCTTATGAAATATAAATACGGCTACACGGTATGTGTTTCTTCACAGGTCGGCTGCCGTATGGGGTGTACTTTTTGTGCATCCACCTTGTCGGGTGTTGTCAGAAATCTGTATCCCTCAGAAATTCTTTCACAGATTTATGCAATAAGCCGTGATAACGATATAAGAGTATCTCATATAGTAATGATGGGTATGGGAGAGCCTTTTGATAATTTTGATAATGTTCTTAAGTTTCTCGGTCTTATCACCGATGAAAACGGTGTAAACATCAGTATGCGTCACATTTCATTATCAACCTGCGGTATAATTCCGGGAATATACAAGCTGATGGAAGAGAATCTTCAGCTTACACTTTCTGTTTCGCTTCATGCCCCCTTTGATGATTTGCGTTCTTCAATGATGCCTGTCAATAAAAAGTATTCAATAAGCGAACTTATCAAAGCCTGCCGTGATTATACTGAAAAAACATCAAGAAGAATTTCTTTTGAATATTCATTGGTAAAGAATGTCAATGATACTGAAGAATGTGCCTTGCTTTTAGCAAAGCTCTTACGCGGAATGCTTTGCCATATAAATCTGATTCCCGTTAATGAAGTATCTGAAACGGGCTGCAAAAAAAGCTCACCGGAAAGAGTGAAAAGATTTGCTGATATTCTTACAAAGAAAGGTTTTACCGTAACTGTACGCCGTGAACTCGGTTCGGATATAAATGCTGCCTGCGGTCAGCTCAGAAGAAGTGTTCAGAAATGATACTTACTTGAAGGGAGAATTTCAATTTGCGTTATTCTATGAAAACCGACAAAGGAATAGTAAGAAACTCGAATCAGGATAATTGCTATGTAACTGTTTTTGATGAAAGCTCTTGTTTCGGTGTGGTTTGCGACGGAATGGGCGGCCCCAAAGCTGGTGATGTTGCATCAGAAATTGCGGTAAAAGAAATATCCGATAAATTTATCGAGGGGTGGAAAAGAGGAATTACCATTGAAGATGCTAAGCAACTTCTTTCAAAGGCAATTAAAACTGCAAATCTGAAAATTCTCGGACTTTCGCAGTCGGCACCCGAATATTCTGGAATGGGCACGACATTGGTGGCTGCTGTGTGCATTGATGACAAGCTGCTTATTGCTAATGTCGGTGACAGCCGTGCATATATCGTTGATAACGAATTGAAACAAATTTCAAAGGACCATTCACTTGTTCAGGAGCTTATTGATAAGGGTGAGCTTTCCCGTGAACAGGCAGAGGCCTTTCCGCATAAAAATGTCATTACAAGAGCACTTGGTATTGATAACCACATTGAGATCGACTATTTTTCCGATGAACTTTGCGGTAAATGTGTTTTACTGTGTTCTGACGGTTTATATAATTATGCTTCAAGCAAAGAAATTTATGATACTGTCAGTAATTCTGCTGATAGTTTTGAAAGCATTGCAGAGAAACTTATTGATATTGCAAACAGCAACGGCGGCGGGGATAATATTACCGCTGTAGTAATTATGAGATGATATGAGGAAGTGATAATATGGAGATCGGTGCAAAACAGGTAATCAGCAACAGATATGAAATACAGGAAATTATTGGTGTCGGAGGCATGTCCAGAGTTTATAAGGCTTATGACCGTGTTGACGACAGAATAGTAGCAATCAAGGTTCTTAAGGATGAATATCTTGAAAATTATGAGTATACTGCACGATTCAAAAATGAATCCCGTGCTATTTCGTTATTGAATCATCCTAATGTTGTTAAGGTTTATGATGTGTGTTTCGGAGAAGAGCTTCAATATATTGTTATGGAGCATGTTGAAGGTATTACTCTCAAGGAATTTATACAGAGACAGAAGGTGCTCGATTGGAAAGAAGCACTTATTGTAGTGGTACAGATACTTAAGGCTCTTTCTCATGCTCACGATAAAGGTGTCATACACCGTGATATTAAGCCTCAGAATATTCTTCTGTTGCCTAATGCAACGATAAAAGTAACTGATTTCGGTATTGCTTCTTTTAAAAGAGGTGAAATTAAATCCCCTGTTGAAACAGAGGCACTCGGTTCTGTGCATTATGTAAGCCCTGAGCAGGCTCAGGGGGATTATACGGATGAGCGTTCTGATATATATTCTGTAGGTATCGTTTTATATGAAATGCTTACGGGAAAGCCACCTTTTGAGAGCACAAGCGACGAAAGTATTGCTCTTATGCATGTTCAAAGAGAACCTGTGAAGCCTTCAGCACTTAATTCCTCTGTACCAGTCGGAATTGAGCAGATTACATTGAGAGCTATGCAGAAGAGTCCGTCTAACAGATATCAGTCTGCTGCAGAATTTCTTCTTGACCTTGATGAATTCCGTAAAAATCCTGATGTTGTTTTTGATTATCAGTATTTTATTGACAAAAATCCAACAAAGTTTATATCAACAAAAACCGATGTAGCTCCTGTAGAGGAATATGAAGAAGATTATGACGACTATGAAGAGGACGAAGGCAACACAAGATCATTCCTGCCCGTGCTCATTGGTGTTGCAGTTTCTTTGGTGTTTGTTGTTGCAATTGTAATTTTTGCAGTATTTGGCAGTTCGATCGGAAGCTCATCAACTTCAGACAGCGGGGAAAGCTTCCTTGAAAAAATTGATATTTTCGGAATTTTTTCGAAAGATGATATCGAAGTGCCCAACTTTATTAATATGGATTTTGAGGAGATTCTTTCTCAGTATCCTGATTTGGCAATAGAGAACCCGCCTCAGTATGAGTATAATTCAAATTATGAGGACGGTCATGTATGCAATCAGTATCCTGAAGCAGGGGATAAGGTTTCAAAAGATACCGTATTCAAGCTTACAGTTGCTACAAGCGTTGAAATGGTGCTTGTGCAGGATGTTACAGGTAAAAGCTCAATTGAAGCTGAATCGATTTTGCGTGCATCAGGACTTGTTGTTGAACTTATTCCTCTTGTTGATGAAACGAGGGATGAGGGTGAAGTTATATATACCGAACCTATAGGTAATAAATATACTGCATATCAGGGAACAGTATATGTTTATTATGCAACGGGTAAGAATGATACCGGCTCTACAAGAGTACCCAATGTGGTAGGTTATGAGCTTGAAGCTGCAAAGCAGAAGATCCTCAATGCAGGACTTACTGTAGGTGCGATAACACAAGGAGCCAGTGCTCCCTCTCTTGAAGGTTTTGTAATAAGCCAGACGCCGGATGCTACTACTGCTGTTAATTCGGGTATGAATGTCAACCTCGTAATCGGTAACGGTATACCTGCTACCAATACAGCTATTTTCACGATCTCATTGCCTTCGCTCGACGGTTCGACAAGTACGGTGAAAACCTATCTTAATGAGACTGCATATGACTCAATAGACGGAGTTGCACTTAACGGTGAAAGCTATCAGCTCAGTTTTACAGGTTCCGGTAAGGAAAATTCTTTTAAGATTTTCTGTGATGCTGTTCTGATTTATTCCGGTAATATTGACTTTACAACCACTCCTCCCACATTTTCTAATGTGCATGGCTATCAGTTCTCAACAAAAGCATCTGTTCCGAATGTAGTCGGAATGACACAGAGTGCCGCTGAAGCAGAGCTTGCTGCTTCCGGATTCAATAAGGTGAAAATCACAACTGAAGCAAGTGAAACTGTTCCTGCAGGTCTTGTTATTTCTCAATCTCCCATTTACAGCGAAACCGCAAAATATTCAACTGCTACAATTATTACAATTGTTGTAAGTGAGGGCGGCACAGGTATCGTTGTACCTGAAGAAACAACAGATGCGGCAGTTCCCGAAGAAACTACGGCAGAAGAAACTACTCTTCCTGAGGAGGAAACAACTGTAGCCGAAGTGCCTGAAGAAACAACACAGGAACAGGAAACTCCTGAAGTTTAAGATACGGAGAAATTTAATGTCACTATTAAAAGGCAGAATAATTCAATCAATCAGCGGCTTTTACTTTGTTGAAGCCGCTGATGCGGTTTTTGAATGTAAGGCGAAAGGTAATTTCAGAAAAAAGAATATTACTCCTCTTGTCGGTGATAATGTAACGATTGAAACTGATGATACAAAGGGGACTGTCATAGATATAGAAAAGCGTAAGAATTTTCTTGTCCGTCCTCCCGTTGCCAATATCGACGTGTTATTTATTGTAGCATCTGTCGCAGACCCTAAACCTAATTTGTATGTTATTGATAAACTCAGTGCATTTTCTGTTTTTCACGGAATTGAACCTGTTATAGTTTTTTCAAAATGCGATCTTGCTTCACCGGAGGAGTATGTAAGCATATATTCAAAAAGTAAGTTTAAGGTCATTTGCTGTTCAGCAATCAATAATGATGGTATTGATAAGCTTACCGATTTGATAAACGGTAAGGTTTGTGCCTTTACCGGTAACTCCGGAGTAGGAAAATCAAGTATTCTGAATTCTATCAGTCCGGAGCTTGCACTTGCAACAAATGAAACAAGTATAAAGCTCGGCAGAGGTAAGCATACTACAAGAACTGTCAGTCTTTACAGAATCAATAACGGTTTTGTTGCAGATACACCCGGTTTTTCATCACTTGATTTTGAAGATTCAACCGAACGTATATATAAAGATGAGCTTCCGTTTTGCTTTCCTGAATTTGAACAATTTACTGATTCCTGTAAATTTTCAGTTTCTTGCTCCCACACCGCTGATAAAGGCTGTGCTGTATTGAAGGCTGTTGAAGACGGTATTATTGCAAAGGAACGTCACGAAAGCTTTGTTCGTATGTATTCCGAGGTGAAAAATTTTAAAAAGTGGGAACAATTTTAATCTGACAAGCACTTAATACTTCATATCTGCGTATTATTTAATGTGAAAACTCTTTGCTGTTATCAATAATACAAGAGGTGGAGTATGAGAAAACGTAATTGTTCCAAAGGTTTTATAGTAATCAGCTTCGGTGCAGGATTATTTCTTGCTTACTGTTTTCCGACAAAAGTACTTATAGTTGCTCTTGCAGTTTTGTTGATAGCGGCAGGTATCGTTTTATTGAAGAACTGAATAAAGGAGGGCAGTTATAATGCGTATTTTTGTGTTGAGCAGTCCTGCGTTTGTCCGAAAAATATTCAGATTGTTTTATAAGGATTAATTATTTGTATGAAAATCAAAAGAATTAAGCTTGAAAATCTTAAAAATACTCGTGATCTTGGTGGGTTAAAGACCAAAGATGGTAAAGCTATAAAGAATAATATGCTGCTAAGAAGCGGTCAGCTTGCAAAGGCAACTGATGCTGATATTGGTGTTTTGATAAACAGGCATCATCTTAAAACGGTTATTGATCTGCGTATTGATGCTGAAATCAGAGAAAACCCCGATAACTTACCTTCGTCGGTATCATATGTAAGAATTCCGCTGTTGGATAAGGCTTATCTTGGAATTACAAGAGATGAATATTCTCTGAATTCTTGGTTTAATCTCTTTGAAGACAAAAGCAGACGTCCCGAAGACATTTTTTATGATATGTACGAATTGCTTGTTTTTGGTGAAAGAAGTAAAGAGCTTATTTTTCAGATATTTTCAATTCTTAAGGGTGAAAATGAAGCAGTTCTCTGGCATTGCAGTGCAGGTAAAGACAGAGTGGGAATTGTCACTATGCTTATATTGCTTGCGTTGGATGTTGACAGAGAAACTATCATAAGGGATTTTGTTGCTACTAACAGATTCTCTGCGGCAGAAATAATAAAGACAAGAGTCTTTGCTCCGCTTGTTATAAAAAACAGCTGGCACAGAAAATGTCTCGCAATTCTTATGAGTGTAAAAAGAGAATATCTTGAACGGTTATTTGCTCGAATTGACACGGAATATAGTGATATCTTTGATTTCTTTGAAAAGGTTTACGGAATCAACAGGGATACGATTTATAATCTGCGAAATAAATATCTTGAATAAACAGGAGCAATCAATATGAAAAATTCGGAAATCCATATAAGAGATCCATTTGTACTTGCAAAAAATGATAAATATTATCTTATCGGTACGAGAGCCGATAATTTCGGAATCGGCACAGGCGGTTTTGATGTTTATATCGGAAATGATCTTGAAAACTGGTCTGAGCCGATAGAAGTATTCAATTCTGTAAAGTATTCAATGAATAAAAGTTCAAATTGGGCACCGGAGCTTCACGAATATAGGGGAAAGTATTATATTTTTGCTACATTTGAACAGGAGAGCGGTATGAGAGGCACCTATTCACTTGTAAGCGACACGCCCGACGGTGAATTTCGTATCTGTTCAGAAAAGGCTCTGACTCCCGCTGATTGGTGGAGTCTGGACGGTACTTTGTATGTTTCGGAGGACGGAACCCCCTATCTTGTTTTCTGTCATGAGCATGTGCAGATACTTAACGGTACGATTTGCTATGTTCAGCTTAATGATACTTTATCAGCTGCTGTCGGAGAGCCCGTTCTTATGTTCAATGGCTCCGATGCCAAGGGGGCAACAGAAAACAAGGACGGAAGATATGTAACAGACGGTCCGTTTTTATACAAAGGACTAAATGACCGCTTATATATGATTTGGTCGTCAATTGTCAATCATCAGTATTATCAGTGTATCGCCGTCTCGGATAATGGCAGAATTGACGGCAATTGGATACAGCTTGACCCTATTTTTACAAAAGATGGCGGTCACGGAATGATATTCAAGGATTTTAATGGCAGACTTAAGCTTACTCTTCACTGTCCCAACAGACAGCCCGATGAACGACCGGTATTTTTCGATATTGAAGATACGGGGAGCACACTTGCAATCATATGAATGTTTCAACGGCAACCGAGTAAATCGCGGTTGCTGTTGATGATTCAATAATGCTGATATTATTCTGATTGGGAAAATTAACAATTCGTTCATAAACATTCCACTCAAAGTACAAGTACATATGTATAATTAATTTTATTAAAAATTTATGGAAGGCTGATGCTATAATGAAAAAACTAATTTCATTCGTTCTTACTATTGCGGTTCTTTTAACATGTGCAGTTCCTGCTTTAACTGCCGGTGCTGCAGAGAATTATGTAACAATATATGTTGTAGGGTATGGCGGCGCTCTTGTTGATGCCGACAATGAATATATTTGGAATGGAGGTCCCAAGGAGAGCATGCTTACAGGTCTTACAGAAGTGTTTGATGATCTTCTTAAAGATCTTGCAGTTGGTGCCGTAACAGGAGATTATACGGAATATTGCGACAGACTTTATAATGCAATGGCTCCCGCTTTCAGTGACATTATTCTTGATGAAAACGGAGACGCTTCTAACGGTTCCGGTTTAGGGTATGATGTGCTGACAAAATCTTATTCTGTAAAATATAATAATTATTCAACCGGAAGTATTGATTTTTCTTATGACTGGAGACTCTCTTGTGAAACCAATGCAGCTATTCTTGAGAGCTTTATTAACAGAGTTTGTCAAGAAAAGGGATATTCTAAAGTGAATCTTGTCGGACGTTGCCTTGGCGGTAATGTTGTCGCTGCTTATTTAGAAAATGCACAAAATCTTGATAAGATCAATGATGTTGTATTGTATAGCCCGTCAACTGAAGGTGTTGACTTTATCAGTGCACTTTTCTCAGGTCAGGTTGTTCTTGACGGAGATGCTATTGATAATTTTGTGTCTCACGGTATGTCACAGAGCAATATTGTTAATAATCTTGTTGAGGATGATTCATTGTTTGAAGTGCTTTCGATTGTTGTAAACTTTATTAATGAAGTGTATGTCCTTGATTTTGGTGCTGATATTATTGAATCTATTCTTGAGGCAGTTAAGGATAATGTTTTAGCCAGACTTGTGCGTGATACATATGGTGGTTTTGTAAGTTACTGGAATATGGTTGCCGATGAATATCTTGAAGCTGCAATAGCTTTTGTTTACAATACTCCCGAACTTCAGGAGCAGTATGCAGGAATGATTAAAAAAATCAGATCATTTCATGAAAATGTTCAGGTAAACGCAAGAGCCACAATGACTGAACTTGCTGCAAACGGTATGGACTTTATGGTTATTTCAAAGTATAACCTTGCAAGCATACCTTTATCCAAAGATGCTCTCGCTCAGTCTGATAATACTGCTCTTACATCAGCCACATCCTTCGGGGCTACGACATCCAATATTGGTGAAACTCTGTCGAAAAAGTATATTTCAAGCATTTCCGAAGATAATCTCAAGTATCTCTCTCCTGACTCTATGATTGATGCTTCAACATGTTTGTTCCCTGAGAAAACTTGGTTTGTTAAAAATCTTGCTCACGGTACATTCCCTGCCAGTGTCGAAAAGCTCATAGAAGCCTTTATAACAAGCGATGATATGACTGTTTTCTCTGATGAAGCATATCCGCAGTATCTTAAATATGATGCAGAAGCAAAAACGATTTCACCTGTCAAAGGACTTGATGATGGTGATATTATAGTAAGAAATACTGTTTTTTCGAAGCTTACCGCTTTCTTTAAATTTATTAATGTTCTTATTGATATATTGTTCAAGCTGTTTCAATGATGTTCTTTACTACTCAGTTGATCTGTTTGAGCTTGTCAATGAAATAGCATAATTTAAGGGCAGATACGAGGTGTTCTTGTATCTGCCCGTTTCTTTATTTTTTATGGAAATTCTTATCAGTTTATCTTCTTTTGATGATAATTTAAGTTGTTGTCAAATGCCGAATATTATAATACGAATTTTTTATAATCCTCTGTAAGAGCACGCATCTGCTTTATTTCCGCCATTCTGTTCGGAGTAAATTCTGCCTTATTTCTTGCTCTGCTGTCAATATTTATATTAAGTCCTTCAAGAGAGAGATAGTATTTAGCGTTGACGGGATAGCACTGACATTCTGCAACAGAGAAGAATCCGACGAAATTCTGAAGTTTCTGTGCCTTTTCTTTATCTGTGGCAAAGCAGTTGCAAAGCTCAGCATAAAGCTCGGGATGGAAATTTGCCATAACTCCTGAGAAGCCTGCACAACCGATTTCAAGAGAATCGAGAAGCGTTGCAGAATTTGCATTATATATTTTAAGCTCGGAGCCTTTAACTGCATCAAGCTTGCATCTTATCTGTTCAATGTCACAGCACGTATCCTTTAAGAACTGATATTTGCCTGTTTCTGCCATTCTTTTGAGAACATAAGGAGTGAGAAGACGTTTATAGGGATAAGGACATTCATAAACACCAAGACCGATTTCGGGTATGCTTGAAGCTACATATTCCATATTTTTCAGAAGAATATCATCATTTTCATCAGCCTTTGCAAATCTGTTTGAAATAAAAACATATGAATCTATTCCGCAATCAATAAAAGCTTTTGCTTCATAAATCTGTCTGTCAAGCTCATCTGCGGTATGTCCGCTTGCGACAATAGAAAGTCCCTCAGGCTTATGTGTCATAATGAATTTAAGAAGCTCAAGTCTTTCCTCAAATGAAAGGAAGAAAATTTCACTAGATTGGCAAATTGCAAATATACCGGCAACTCCTCTTTCAGCATACCAATGAAGAAGCTGCTCGACTGCATTGTAATCTATTTTGTTATCTGTTGTATAGGGTGTAATCATTGTAGGATATACACCGTTTGGGATTGATTTGATCATAATATTACCTCCTGTTGATTAATACTTAGTATAACGCTTTTATAAAATTTGTCAACATCCCGTAAAGTATTGAAAAAAATAATTAACCGTGCTAAAATTTACGAGAGGTGATAACAATGGGTATATTCAGCGGTATGTTGCTTGCTTCTGATTTTGACGGAACTCTGACAAACAGAATGGGGAAGATTCCGCCAAGGAACATTGAATCAATCAAATATTTTATTCGTGAAGGCGGTTTGTTTACTGTTTCAACAGGCAGAACAAAAGGCGGTTTTCATAATTATTCCGAAGAATTTATAAATGCTCCCGTGCTTCTCGGGAATGGCTCTATGGCATATGACTATAAAAATGAAAAAACAGCTTTTTTGAACTGCATCGGTATTGAAAATATTTCAATTCTTAATCAGATAATAAAAGAGAATGATTGGTTAGGAACGGAAATATATTCTGAAGACGGCAGAGTTTATGTTATAAATAAGAACGAAGAAAACATCAGGCATTTCAACGGTGTTAAAATACCTGATGTTGAAGACGCAACAGAATTTTGTGAAGATCATTTCCCGCTTGTGAAAGTAATGTTCAGTGCAGGGGACAGATCAATAGAGCTTCAGAGATATTTGGATACGGTTGATTTGAATAATTGCAGATATATACCTACTGCAGGCTCATTTGTTGAGCTTCATGCAGAAGACTCGGGGAAGGGAAAAGCATTGCTTCAGTTGGCTGATTATCTCGGTATTGACAGAAAATTTGCTTTTTGCATCGGTGACGGTTCTAACGATACTGATATGCTTAAAGCGGCAGAATTCAGCTTTTGTCCTGAAAACGGTGACATTCTTGCAATAAACAGTGCAGATAAAATAGTTTGTTCTTCTGATGACGGATGTGTTGCTGATGCTGTAAATTTTATCAAGCTTAACTTTACTTAAAAAGCAAAACCGTTATTTTTTCTTATTTCGTCACACGCTTCTCTTACTGTTATTGCAGTATTTTTTGCAAAGATGTAAGTTTTATCGGAATAATCTTTGTTTTTGCACATTCTTTGGAAGAATCTGATTTCTCCGCTCATTATTTCATCACGGGATACTTCGTCGGGTACAAGGCTTTCCTTGCTTTCTTTGTGACAAAAATACATTCCCGTAAGCTGTGATACTGATTCAAACATAATTGTTCCCGTGTCACCGATTATTTCCGAATAAGAATATGTCTGTCCGACTTTTGAGAAATTCAGTACGACAGATTTATCTGTGTATTTAAAAATCGTCGTTCCTGCAGCATCGCATCTGTTAGGAAGCATTACGGAATCTGAAATGATTTTTTCAGGCTTTCCGAAAAGAGCGGCGGCAAGATAAAGATTATAAACACCTATATCCATAAGACAGCCGGTGTGCATATCGGGATTGAATATGTTAGGATTCTTACCTTCGATATATAATGGGTATTTTGAGGAAAGCTGATAAAAATCAAAATGTGCTGAACGGATATTACCGATTCGGGATATGTTATTCTTTATGATTTCAAAGCCGTTTGTGTGAATTGTCATAATAGCTTCACAATAAATCAGGTTTTTGCTTTCAGCGAGTGCTGTCAGCTCTTTCATCTGCACGGCAGTTGTTGTTGCGGGTTTTTCACAGATAACATTTTTGCCGTTAAGCAGAAAGAGCTTACTTTGCTCGTAGTGACATACATTCGGACTTGCAATATAAACAGAATCAAAACAGTCGCTTTCAGCCATTTTTGTTATATCGGTAAAATATCTGCCGGCGTTATGTTTTTTTGCAAATTCAATAGCTTTTGATTCATTTCTTGAAAATACGGCAGTAAGATTCATATTGTCAACTGTATTTGCAGAAGAAATAAACATTTCCGTAATCCACGATGTTCCGATTGTAGCGTAATTCATAATATCTGCTCCGATTGTTTTTTATTTTACTATAGCATAAATTTCAAAAAAATAATATACTTTATGTAGACTTTTTAGAAAAATAATTATATAATTATAAAAAAACTGATGAGGTGAATTTATGGTTTCCGTAAGACCTTATAAAGAAACTGATAAAGATAGAGTTCAGCATATATGTCTTGCGAATGCAGAATGTCTTGAAGCTTCCGCTGATACACAGAAATACATACTTCTTATGTATTGCAATTATTATATTGAACAAGAGCCTGCTAATTGTTTTGTTGCAGTTAATGACAAAGATGAAGCAGTAGGATACATAATCTGCAGCGAGGATTATGAGAATTACGAAAAGATATTCAAAGCAGAGTATCTTAATCTTTGTGCAGCTATAAGCCCCAGAAGGTATGTTGAAGCAAAGCTTGATCTGCTTTCTCATTCAATGTTCAAAAAGGAGCATCCTGCACATTTTCATATTGATATTGATGATAATTATCAGCGTATGGGCCTCGGTTCTTTATTGATCAGCACTTTGAAAGCACATCTTCATTCAAAAGGCATAAAAAGTATGATGATGGTATGCGGTGCTGATAATGATAATGCAATCAGCTTTTACCGTAAAAACGGTTTTAAGGATCTCATTACAACCAAGATGGGACATGCCATGGCATTGGAGTTCGAAGACTGATGAAAATTTTTACGGATGAGCTGCTTTTACAATTCAATGAACTGATGGCCGAATGCGGAGATTTTATGTTAAGTGCATCGCTTGCCGAGAATAATCCTTCATGTGTAAAAAAGAAAAGCGGAGACGCAGATTTTGTAACAATTTATGATGAGGGTGTTCAGGCAAAGCTCATTGATGGACTTCTTAAGATATTTCCCGATGCACATTTCTTCGCCGAAGAAAAAGAGAATTTTGCAGAAGATACCGAAAATGGTCTTTGTTTTGTTATTGACCCTATAGACGGTACCACAAATTTTATACATAATCTTGGTGCTTCTGCTGTTTCTGTTGCCTTGCTTTGTGACGGCGAATTGGTTTTCGGTGCTGTTTATGACCCTTACAGAAAGGAGCTTTTTACCGCATTTAAAGGCGGTGGTGCATATATGAACGGAAATAAAATTTCCGTATCTGCAAGAGAGCTTGACACATCTGTTATTGCTTTCGGTACTACTCCTTATAAGAAAAACGAATATTCAGAAAAAGGATTTGATATTGCAAGGAAAGTATTTTGCAGCAGTGCAGATATCCGAAGAAGCGGAAGTGCAGCACTTGATATGGCATATGTAGCCTGCGGGAAATTAGATGGCTTCTTTGAGTGTGTTTTGTCACCCTGGGATTACGCAGCAGGTGCACTTCTTATAGAAGAAGCAGGCGGAAGTGCAACTGATTTTTACGGTAATATGCTTGAATTTGCAGAGCCTTCTTCAGTTCTTTGCTCAAATAATGTAATTCATAATAAGCTAATCGCTTTGATTAATAAATAAAACGGAGGTTTTTTATTATGGCAGACAATATTCTTGATCGTTTCAAAGACGGTTCATCGGAAGAAAAGGTAGTTGATACCGCTAAAAAAGTAAAGGTTGGTATTATCGGTACAGGCTGGATAGCTGAAGCACATGTTGCAAATTATCTCAGATGTCCCGATGTTGAAATTGTAGCCGCAGCAGACCTTATTCCCGGTAAGGCTGAAAAATTCTGTAAGGATAACGGCATTGAAGGTGTAAGATGCTATCCTGACCACAAGTCAATGCTTGATGCTGAAGAGCTTGATGCTGTCAGCGTGTGCACATACAACAGAACACACGCAGAATGTTCCATTTATGCTCTTGAGAAGGGTGTTAATGTTCTTCTTGAAAAGCCTATGTGCGTAACACTTGATGAAGCTGTTGAAATCTGTCGTGCAGAAAAGAAGAGCGGAAAAATTCTTTCAATCGGATTCCAGCCCAGATTTGACGAAAATATGAAAATGGTAAAGAAAATCGTTGAATCCGGCGAACTGGGTGATGTTTATTATATTCAGACCGGCGGTGGCAGAAGAAGAGGTATTCCTACTCCTTACGGTACAAGCTTTATAGAAGATAAAACTGCAGGTATCGGTGCACTTGCCGATATCGGTTGCTATTCTCTTGATATGGTTCTTAATGCAGTCGGATATCCCAAGCCTTTAACTGTATCCGGCTATACTTCTGCATTTTTCGGAAAGGATCCTGTTACATTCCCCGCACATCCCGAGTATGCTGATCTTTTCAGTGTTGATGACTTTGCAGCAGCTTTTGTTCGTCTTGAAGGCGGTATCATTCTCGACTTCAGAATTTCCTGGGCTATGAATCTTGACACCCCCGGTGATACTATCATACTTGGTACAAAAGCGGGACTTCGTATTCCTTCAACAGAATGTTGGAACGGAAGTATCGGCGGTCCTCTTAAGATATACAGAACTATCGCAGGCAGCGATGTTGAAACAATAGTACCTGAAAGAGACAATCGTGAGGACAATTTCTACAGTAAGATCCGTCTCTTTGTTGATGCTGTCAAAGATGGCGGCTGTGCTCCTGTACCTTCAAGTCAGATTATTTATAATCAGGCTATTATTGACGGTATTTCAAGATCTGCAAAATGCGGCAGAGAAGTTACTGTTGAAATTCCCGAGATATAAGCTATGAAAAAAGATTATCTTGAGCTTGGTCAGATAGTCGGAACACACGGAATTAAAGGGGAGATGCGTATCAATCCATGGTGCGACTCTCCCGATTTTGCTAAAAATTTCAAAACGGTATATTTTGATAAAGACGGCAGAAGTTCTGTTAAAGTTACCGCCTGCAGACCTCACGGCAATATAATTCTGATGAAGCTTGAAAATATCAACACTGTTGAAGAGGCAGAAAAAATGAGGAATAAGCTTCTCTATATAAAGAGAAGCGATGCCGAGCTTCCCGACGGAACATGGTTTATTGAAGAGCTTATCGGATGTGAAGCATATGATGCTGACAGCGGTATTCTGTACGGAGTTATTTCTGATATTTCTCCTACAGGAGCAAATGATGTATGGCACATAACTGATAAGAATGATGTTGAGTTTCTTGTCCCTGCAATCAAAGATGTTGTTGTTGAAGTTAATGTTGACGAAAATTATGTAAAGTTGAAACCTATGAAAGGGATTTTTGACGATGCGGATTGATATTCTGACACTGTTCCCTGAAATGTGTTCAAGTGTCTATTCTGAAAGTATTATCGGAAGAGCAATAAATAAGAATATTTTACAAATTTATTCTCATAATATCAGAGATTACAGTTCAGATAAACACAAGAATGTAGATGATACACCTTACGGCGGCGGAATGGGAATGCTTATGAAAGCACAGCCTATTTATGATTGTTATGTTGATGTATGTAAGGCCTGCTCATCTGCTCCCCATGTGATATATATGTCACCGCAGGGGAAGGTTCTGACTCAGCAGAAAGCAATTGAATTATCAAAGCTTGATAATATAATCATTCTTTGCGGTCATTATGAAGGTGTGGATGAGCGTGTCCTTGAGGAAATTGTTGATGAAGAAGTTTCTATAGGTGATTATGTTCTCACCGGCGGCGAGTTACCCGCACTTGTTTTGATTGACTGCCTTTCCCGTATGATCGACGGTGTTCTTCCCAATGAAGAAGCTTATTCCGGTGAAAGTATATATAACGGTCTTCTTGAGCATCCGCAATATACAAAGCCTTATGAGTGGAACGGAAAAACAGTGCCTGATGTATTAATATCGGGACATCATGCCAATATTGAAAAGTGGAAAAGGGAACAATCGTTGCTTGCAACTGCGAAGAAACGACCCGAGTTGCTTAAGACTGCTGAACTTACATTAAATGACAGAAAATTATTGGACAAATTGAAAAACGATTAATTATTTTGGAAGTTTTGCTGTATTTAGTATTATATTTGTGGTAAACTTCAACAAATTAGAAAAATTATTTTTGTTTGTTTTTAGTCTTTCAAACGAATTGTTTTTTTGTTTTGTGTTTTTGATTGACTGCAAAAAGGTTTGTGATATAATATATTAGAAATTCAATATCCGAGAGGAGATCACCCTTATGATAGAGCAGACTTTTACAATTAAGAATGATGTTGGACTTCATTCAAAGGTTGCAACTCGTTTTATCAGCAAAACAACAAATTATAAACCCAGTATTTTTATTGAAAAAGACAGTCGCAGAGCTAACGCTAAGAGCCTTTTAGGTGTTCTCTCGCTTGGTATTGTCGGCGGAGATAGCATTACATTGATTATAGAGGATAAGGATGAAAAAGAAGCTCTTGAAGCAAAGAAAGCACTTGAAGAGCTTGGTGCATTTATCAATAACGGATGTATTGACTGAATCTTATAATCTGAAGGTGTATCGGTATTTCCGATACACCTTTTTTCTTGGAGTGATTTTATTTGTCAAGGATTGAATTTTTGTTAAAAAAAGCACAGGCTTTACCGGAAAAGCCCGGTGTTTATATTATGAAAAACTCTTCAAAAGAGATCATATACATCGGCAAGGCAAAAAATCTGAAAAACAGAGTAAGTCAGTATTTCGGTTCGCAGAACAGACACACGATGAAAGTCAGAAAAATGGTTGAGAATGTTTCTGATTTTGATTATATAATTGTTTCAAGTGAATTTGAAGCACTGGTTCTTGAATGCAGTCTGATAAAGCAGAATATGCCGAAATACAATATTTTGCTTAAAGATGATAAGGGCTATTCTTATGTTAAGGTATGTGATAAGGGCTGGAAAACCATTGAAAGTGTTTTTCGTAAAGAAGATGACGGATGTGTATATTATGGTCCTTATATGGCAAATGAATATGTGAATACGGCTGTTAAAGAAGCCGTAGATATTTTTATGCTTCCTCATTGTAATAAAAAATTTCCGTATGATATAAAGAAAAAGGGAAGACCTTGTTTAAACTATCATATTAAACTTTGTTCAGGTGCCTGTGCAGGTTATATTTCACAGGAAGAAAATAATAAAAGTGTTGATGAGGCTCTTCGTTTTGTCCTTGGCGGAAAGAATGAGATATTAAGCGAATTAAAAGCAGAAATGTTGTCTGCTTCTGAAAATCTGGAATTTGAAAGAGCGGCAAAGCTTCGGGATAAAATCAGAGCTATAGAAAAGATTGCACAAAAGCAGTATGTCGTAGATATGAAGTACAAAAATCAGGATATTTTCGGTATTGAAAGCATCGAAGAAAAAACCTGTCTTAATGTTCTTTCTGTAAGAAACGGTACTATTGTTAATACTGAAAGCTTCGTGTTTGACAGGATTGAGGGTAATGATGAGGATTATGTTGAAATTATCACTAATTACTATTCTTTGAGACCTGATTTTCCGGACAGAATCTGCATTGAGGCTGATATTGCTGATGCTCAGTTATTAAAAGATTATTTCAACAAAGTAGCCTCACGAAATGTTGATATTTATAATCCAAAGAAAGGCGAAGGTGCCGTTCTTATGGCTATGGCAAGGAATAATGCAAATGAAAAGCTTTCGCGGATTTTAACATATAATAATAAGCGTTCGGCGGTTTTGCTTGAGCTTAAAGAGCTTCTTGGACTTGAAAAGATTCCTTATGTAATCGAAGCTTATGATATTTCCAATATGAACGGCAGTGAAAATGTAGCAGGTATGGTCGTTTTCAGCGACGGCAGACCTGATAAAAAGGCATACAGAAAATTTGAGATCAAAGGTTTTCAGGGACAGGATGATTACAGATCGCTTGCCGAAGTGTTGACAAGACGAATAAATGAATATGAAAAATATAAGGGGCAGGATAATTCTTTCGGTATAAAGCCTGATCTTATTTTGCTTGACGGCGGTATAGGTCAGGTCAATGCTGTGAAACCTGTGCTTGATGAAAGAGGCTTTGATGTTCCGCTTTTCGGAATGGTAAAAGACTCAAAACACAGAACACGTGCCATAACAACAGGCGGAAATGAAATTGCAATAAATGATAACAGAAGTGTGTTCTCATTTGTGTCTGAAATTCAGGAAGAAGTGCACAGGTTTGCAATAGGTTATCACAGACAGTTGAAGAAAAAGAATACCTATATCTCAACTTTGACACAAATACCCGGTGTCGGTGAAAATCGTGCAAAAAATCTTATTAAGCATTTCGGTTCTTTAACAAAAATTAAAGAAGCGGATATTTCCGATATAGAAAAAGTGGAAGGAATAAGCAGTTCAACTGCCAGTATGATATTTAAATTTTTTCGTTCATAAATTATTTTCGTCAATTTTTGCAAAATAGTAGTTGACAAAACATCATATTTAATGTGATAATATAGTGAATATTTGTGTTTGGTGAATTATATGCGTGTGATTACAGGTTCAGCCCGCGGCAGGCGATTGATGTCGCCTGAAGGGTATGATGTCAGACCTACTACCGATAAGGTCAAGGAGTCTGTTTTTAACATAATTCAATTTAATCTTGATGGTGCCAATGTTCTTGATCTTTTTGCCGGCTCGGGACAGCTTGGTATAGAAGCTGTAAGCCGTGGTGCAAAAAAAGCGGTTTTCGTTGATTCGTCGAGAAAATCACTTGATGTCGTAAAAAAGAATATTGAGTTATGTAAATTTCAGTCTTATTGTGAAACATTTCTTTGCGATTCATTGGCTTTTTTGAGTTCAACAAGAGAAAAATTTGATATTGTTTTTATGGATCCTCCGTATCATAAAGACCTTTGTGTTGCAGCGTTGGAATGTCTTGACGGTGCTTTGACAGATGATGCGATCATCATTTGTGAGACGCAGAATGACGAGATTTTACCCGAAGTGTCAGGGCGTCTTTTTGTTGACCGTGTGTATTCATACTCTTCAATAAAACTTACGGTTTACCGTGTAAACAGCGAAAAAAAGGAGTGAAGAGTAATATGAATTCAGTAGCGATTTGTCCCGGAAGCTTTGATCCCATAACTATCGGTCATATTAACATTATTTCAAGAACTGCAAGAATGTTCAGCAAGGTAATCGTTGTCGTTATGATTAACAGAAAGAAACCCGGCGGTCTTTTTACTCCTGAGGAGCGTGTTGATTTTATCAAGCGTTGTACTGCTGACATTCCCAATGTGGAAGTTGATTTTTATGACGGCTTATTGGCAGATTATGCTGTCGAAAAAGGTGCTGTTGCAATCGTGAAGGGGCTTCGTGTTCTTTCTGATTATGAAGATGAATTCAAGCAAGCTCTCACTAATAAGAAGCTTGCAAAGAATGTTGAAACTATTTTTATGGTTACGGACACTGAATATATGTTCCTCAGTTCAAGTGTTGTAAAAGAAATCTGCAGTTTCGGTGGGGATATAAGTGATTTCGTTCCTTCTGAAATTAAACAGGATATTATAGAAAGAATAAGAGAAAGGTGAGTATATAAATGAAAATTGATGATTTAATTAACCAGATTGAAAACATTCTTGATGAGGGTAAATCAGCTTTCGGCGGTAACAAGGTAAAGGTTGATGCTGATGCTATCCGTTCCATTCTCGTTGACCTCAGAGTAGCACTTCCCGATGAAGTTGTTAAGGCAAGACAGATAGCTTCCGAAAGAAAGCAGATATTGTCACAGGCTAACGATGCTGCTGATGTCAAGATTAGACAGGCTGAAGCACAGGCACGCAAGCTTGTTGAGGAGCATGAAATTACAAAGGGTGCTCAGATGAATGCCGCAGAGATTATTGCAGATGCAAAGCAGCAGGCTGCTGATATTATTGAAAAGGCAAAAGCAAATTCAAATGAGATCGTTGACAATGCACAGAAATGGGCAACTGACCTTCGCAGCAGTGCAAGTGCTTTTGTTGATTCCATTATGAATGAAACTGATGATATTCTTGCAGAAAGCATTGATAATTTCACAAAGAGCCTCAACAGAGTAAGAGTTGCATCAAAACAGCTTAAGTCTGTAACAGAAAAGAAGATAGGTCAGTAACAGAATTATTTTCGGATACCTCGCATATTATTGTGCGAGGTGTTTATTTATGCGAATTATATCTTTTCGGTATCCCCGCAATAAAGTTACTGACATTTTAATAAGCCTGATGTGCTTATTTATAATTATTCTTATACTTCAGAACGGAAAGACTTATGTTCGTACAGGACAGAATATCTCAGAATCAACTGTTGTTTCATTTATTTCCCAAAACGGTTGGCTTGCAGATACGCAGAGTGTTGACATAAAAGAAAAACTTATTCCTGCGGAGTTTGATGATACCTATCTTGATTATAATCAATTGCAGAAGCAACAGGGCTTCAATCTCGAAGACTACAGAGGTACGGTCGTTCTGCAGTATTCTTTTCCTTTACTGAATTATCCTGGGTTTGAATATGAAGAAGGAATTTTTATAAATATTTTAACTTATAACGATATTATTATTGCTGCTGATATTTGCAGTACATCAATTAACGGTTTTATTACAGGAGTAATTGATAATGGGTAAAATCCGACTTGATAAATTTTTATCATCACAACTTAATATTTCAAGAACTGATGCAAAGAAGCTTCTGAAACAAAGAACAGTCTGTGTCAACGGTAGAGCTGTTATAAAGGGGGACATGCAGATTGATACAGATTCAGATAGGGTTACTGCTTCGGGAAAAGAACTTTTTTATAAAGAGTTTATTTATATTATGCTTAATAAACCGAAAGGTGTTGTTTCTGCTACGGAAGACGGAAATGATCCCACTGTTATTGATATTCTTCCCGAAAATCTGAAAAGAAACGGTTTGTTCCCCGCCGGCAGACTTGATAAGAACACAACAGGCTTCGTTCTTATTACCGATAACGGTGCTTTTGCTCATGATATTCTTTCTCCCGCTCATCATGTTCCGAAAACTTATATCGTTGATGTTGAGAGAGAAGTTACTCGGGATGAAGCTGAAAAATTCAGAAAAGGTATGATGATAGGTGCAGAACTTTTTAAGCCTGCTGAATTAAAATTTATAAGTAAGTCTGCAGCTACAGGAAATTTCCGATATGAGATAATAATAACCGAAGGCAGGTATCATCAGATCAAAAGAATGTTCGGTTCCACAGGGAATCCTGTTGTGGAGCTTGAGCGGATAGCAATAGGGAATTTGCCGTTGGATTCTTCTCTGTCGTATGGTGAAGCTAAGGAACTGACAGAATCCGACATTGAATTGTTGCAGTGTAAACAAATATAAATAATTACTTGGTAAAAATACACAACAGCCGAATTTACAAAAAAACGGACATTATGTTGTGTATTTTTTTTAAGTTGTTTAGCAAAACTTACCGATTTGAATAAAAAAAACAAAAAAATTTGTAATATTCTCTAAAAGGTCTTGCAATGAAATGTGAAAATGTGTATAATGACATTGTTTAATATTGTGAATTTGTCTAAAAGCGTATGTCAATTAAATTTTCTTAGTAATTGAGAGGATGAAAAATATGTCAAACCGTCTTTTTCAGAGCGTACTTCACCAGATGAAAGAAGCAGTAGGCAGAACTATTGGTGTTATTGATGAATCAGGTACAATTGTTGCTTGTTCCGATCTCACAAAAATCGGTGATGTTGTAAGTATCGGTGTTTCAGAAATTTTTTCCGTAAATGCTGCAACAACCGTCAACGGAAATACCTATAAGGCATTTGGTTCGATGATGCAGCCTGAGTATACTGTTTTTGTTGAAGGCAATGATACTCTTGCAGATAAGTATGTTTCTATACTTGCAGTATCACTTTCAAGTATCAAGCAGTATTATGATGAAAAATATGACCGTGGAAATTTTATTAAAAATGTTATGCTTGATAATATTCTTCCCGGTGATATTTATCTCAAGGCAAGAGAGCTTCATTTTAATAATGACACAACAAGAGTTGTACTTCTTGTCAGATTTGCAGATGTTTGTGAATCTTCAATGTTTGATACAATTCAGTCTTTGTTCCCCGATAAGAATAAGGATTTTGTTATCAGCGTAAATGAAAATGATGTTGCTATTATAAAGGATATAGCAAACGCATCTGACAGTAAAGACCTTGAAAAGCTTGCAAGATGTGTTATTGATTCACTTGGTTCTTTCTCGGCAAATCATGCAGTCGTCGGTATCGGTACGGCAGTAAAGAGTATTAAGGATCTTGCAAAGTCATTTAAGGAAGCACAGATCGCTCTTGAAGTAGGTAAGGTTTTTGATACTGAAAAGGTTATAATCAACTGTGAAAATCTCGGCATTGCCCGTCTTATTTATCAGTTGCCCACAACACTTTGTGATATGTTCCTTAAGGAAGTTTTTAAGATAGGCTCAATTGATTCACTTGACCATGAAACTCTTTTTACTATCCAGAAGTTCTTTGAAAATAACCTTAATGTTTCCGAAACTTCAAGAAAGCTTTTTGTACATAGAAATACTCTTGTTTACAGACTTGAAAAAATCAGAAAGCTCACCGGTCTTGATCTTAGAGAATTTGACGATGCTATTGTGTTTAAGGTAGCTCTCATGGTTAAAAAATATCTTGATTCTTCACCCATCAAGTATTGATTTAAGCTTCATTAAAATAAAAGGAATTAAACTTTATGATAGATTTTACCGATGTGTCAAAAACATATCAAAACGGAACAAAGGCGCTCAATAATCTCAATATACATATTGACCGCGGAGAGTTTGTTTTTGTTGTCGGAGCTTCAGGTGCAGGTAAGAGTACATTTCTTAAAATGATTATGCGTGAAGAGGTTCCCACATCAGGAAGCATTGTAATTGACGGTACCGAACTTAATAAGCTTAAAGCATCCAAGATACCGTATTACAGAAGAAAGCTTGGTATTGTATTTCAGGATTTCAGATTGATCCCGAATCGTACAGTATATGATAATGTTGCATTTGCTATGCATGTTATCGGTGCAAAAAACAAGGACATTTCAAGAAGAGTTGCGTACGCATTGAGTCTTGTGGGACTTTCTTCTAAGGTGAAATGTTATCCCAATCAGCTTTCGGGCGGTGAACAGCAGAGAGTTGCTCTTGCCCGTGCACTTGTCAATCAGGCAGATATTATTGTTGCAGATGAGCCGACCGGTAATATTGACCCTGAAATGTCAAGAGAGATTGTGGACCTTTTGAGCCATATCAATCAGAATAAGAATACCACGATTATTATGGTTACTCACGAGGTTGATCTTGCAAAGCAGTATAATAAGAGAATAATTACTATAAAAAACGGTACTGTATTTTCGGATACTGCACATCCTGAGATTATCGGAGTTGATTTCGGAATCCCGGAAAAAACTGCTCCCAATGCATACTATGAAGCTCCTCTTGAGGATGCCGAAATAGAAAACTTTATTGATAGTTACGGAAAATCTGATGCAGATACTTCTGTTGACGGACAGACATCAGATAATGCCGATTCGTAAAACATCTTTGAAAGGTTAAGTATGAAAAACAGGAATATTCGATATCTTACCCATGAAGGTATAAAAAACATCGGTATTAACAGACTTATGTCAATAGCTTCTATTGCAGTTTTGATGTCTTGTCTTGTCATTATCGGTTTTGCGTTTTTGTTGTTTCTTAATGTTGACTCCCTATTGGAATATGTTGAATCTCAAAATGTCGTGATGGCTTTTTGTGAGGTGGATGCTTCTGATGAGTCTGTTGAGAATACAAAAAAGGCTCTTGAAGCAATAGATAATGTTGCTTTATGTGAATTTGTTTCAAAGGAAGAGGCGTTTCAGTCTGTTGCAGGAGCATTAGGTGATAATGCGGAAATTCTTCAGAATATTGATAATGATTTTCTTCCCGACGGTTTTCGTATCACGATCAATGATATGAGCAGATTTGATGAAACTGTTGCTTTAATTTCCGCAGTTGAATCGGTTGCAGATATTCAGCAGAACAGTGATCTCGCTTCTAAACTGGAGGAGATCCGAACGGCGATTTCTTATATCAGTATCGGCGTAATCGCAGTTCTTTTTATTGTTTCAATGTTTATCATTGCTAATACTGTCAGAATAACTATGTTCTCAAGAAAACTTGAAATCAGCATAATGAAGGCTGTAGGTGCAACAAATTGGTTTATAAGATGGCCATTCCTTGTTGAAGGTGTTGTTATCGGTCTTATTTCATCGGTCGTTTCATTTGTTGTTCTTGCTGTTCTGTATAATCTTTTAGCAGGTCCGTTTGCATCGATATTTGGTATGCTCGGAAATTCAGTTGTTAACTTCTGGGAATATGCTTTAGTTATTTTAATTGGATTTGTATCGGTAAGTGTTATCACAGGCGGTCTTGGCAGTCTTATTTCTATGAGAAAGTACCTCAAAGAACAGGGGAGTGTTGTTCTTGATGAAAACTGAAATGTTAAAAAGAGCTCTTTCACTTTTCCTTTGTTTTGTTATGCTTATCACTTCTCCTGTTATGATATTTGCTACAATCAGCAGCGAAGATCAGCAGAAAATTGATGAGTATGAGCAGAAACAAAAAGAACTACAGGATAAAATTGATGCTGCACAGGCTGAAATTGATAAACTGAAGGTTGATATTCAGGACAAGGAAGCTTATGCCTCTCAGTTGGCTGTTCAGATTGATAATTTTCAATCGCAGATCGATGTTCTTAATGAAAAGATTGATGATCTTGAATCACAGAAAAGTGTAATTCAGGAAAAGATAGATGCGTTGAATATTGAAATTCGCGGTATTGAAGAAGACATTGCGGAAAATGAAAAGCAAGTTGAAGCAACTGAAAATGAAATTAATAATGTTTATGAAATGCTTCAACAAAGGCTGTATGAAACCTATGTAAACGGTGCAACCTCAGAATTGGAGTTGTTGCTTGATTTTGATAATAATTGTGATTTTTCTACATACCTTATTATTATGGAAATTCTTCAGCAGCGTGCAAAGGCAGATGAAGAATTGGTTCGTACACTCAACGAGGATATAGCTAAGCTTGAAATACTCAACGATGAGTATGAGATTATGATAGATGCAATTGAGGTTAAGCGTGACGAACATCAGGAACAGGTTGATGAGCTTAATATTAAGGAAAATGAGATAGTCATTTCAAAATCAAAATTGGTTGATTCACAGGATGAGCTTAAAGTATTACAGCAAGAGGCATATGCCTATATAAGTGAGCTTGATGCTGAAAGTACAGCTTATGAAAAGCTTGTAGCAAGCTACGAAGCCGATATCAAAGCTTTTGAAAATAAGATCGATGCCATTATCAATTCCGCATCAAAGGGTGACGGAAATATTGCGTCGGTGCCGGGTGGTTTTATATGGCCCTTGCAGTATGATGATGTTTATGTGTCTTCTTCGTACGGATACAGATACGATCCGATTTCCGGTGTATATAAGCTGCACGGTGGTACAGATACCTGTTGTTGGAGCGGTACTATGGGAAAAGCTGTCAGAGCGTCTGCTTCCGGTACAGTTATTATTTCTACATGGCATAATGCATATGGATATTATGTTGGTATCGATCACGGTAATGGTATTGTTACTATCTATGCTCATAACAGTGCACTTAATGTATCCGTTGGTCAGACTGTTCAGCAGGGGGATATTGTTGCTTATGCCGGTTCAACAGGATATTCCACCGGTGCTCATTGCCACTTTGAAGTACGTGTGAACGGAACAAAAGTCGATCCTACAGGCTATGCATCACTTCCGTAATATATTTGAAAGTTGATTTATAATGACAAAGAAAATTTCATTTGGTATTGTTTTAATTTTAATAATTTTATCAATTGCTGTTTCATCTGTCACTACTGCTTTTGTTGTTTTTAATTCCTATAACAGTCTGCTCGTTGATTTACCTCAACGGGCAGAGCAATATTTAAAGCTGAGTGAAATTGATGAATTGGTGCGTAGTGAATACTACGGCAGTGTTGATTCTGTTTCTGTAGACGATTCTCTTGCTTCAGGTTATATTAACGGTCTTGCAGATCCTAATAGTTTTTATATCAGTTCTGAAGATATTGACAGCTTTTATGATATGATACAGGGAAAGGCAAGCGGTATAGGTATTAATGCCTATTTTGATTTTTCTGTTGGTGCTTTAAAAGTCAGCTATATTGTACCGTCTTCACCTGCAGATAATAGCGGAATTTCAACAGAACATTATATTACCTCAGTTGACGGAAAAGAAATTACTGAAGATAACTATAAGGAATTACTTGATATTATAACCAATTCCAGAGATAAGAAGATTAAGCTTGTTGTTTCAATTAAAGATACGGAAGACGTCAAGGAAATCGAATTTAACACCGGCTATAATCTTTCATCATGTACGTATCTTACTTCTGATTCTATCGGATATATCAGACTTTCTGCTTTCTATGAAGATACTTTACTACTGTTTTCACAGGCAATTGAGTATTTTAAGACTGAAAATATCAGTGCGGTAATACTTGATTTGAGAAACAGTACAGGTACTGACTTTGATGCTGCGGCAAAAATTATTGATCTTATTGTTCCTGTAGGTAGTGAGGGGAGCGGAGCTATTTATACTGCAAAAAATTCAGCAGGAGATACTGTTTCTCAATTTTCATCTGATTCAACAGCAATAAATATGTCTTTTGCAATTCTTGTCAATTCAAGAACAGAAGGAGCTGCAGAGCTTGTTGCTTGCGACCTGCGGGATTTTGGAAAAGGCATAATTATCGGTGAACAAACAGCAGGTCACGGTACTCTTCAGAAGCTATTTGAATTGGATGACGGCGGAATGGTTTGTCTTACTGTTGCTGAAGTTTTTCCTTATATCAGTTCATCGTTTAATGAGTGCGGTCTGACACCTGATATTGAGGTTCTTACATCGGAGTCATTTAAAAATCAGTTAGGATCAGACAATTTTACAGATGATGAGCAATACAAAGCTGCATTATCATATCTTTCAGGTAAATAATTTAACGGGGCTGTATTTTACAGCTCCGTTTTTGTCATTCCAAATAAATATTATCTTTAATTTTATTATAGATATTTTCTCCGATACCTTTGACCTTCATCACTTCTTCTTTATACTGAAAATTTCCGTTTTCTTTTCTGTATTCAATTATTGCTTTTGCCTTGCTTTCGCCGATGCCTGACAATTGGCAGAGCTCTGCTATGTTGTCAGTATTAATATTGACCATAATCAGCGATGCTGTAGTCTCATCGCTGAGAATTGTTGAATCAGTGGCATCTTGTGTGGAAATGTCAGTAGTTTCAGAATCAAGCCGTGCTGTATTGATATAATTCATTCCAATGATATAAATTAAAAGAATTCCTATCATACAGCAAAGAAGAGTAATTTTATTATTGTTTCCAAGATTATTTTTCTTTGTAAGCTCTTTTATATCGAGCGGAATAAATTCCGGAGTGCTGTTTTTATCAATTTCTTCTTCAATTTTTTCTAATCCGATTTGCTCGTCAGAAATTTTATTTTCCATAAAAATACCCCAATATTATGAATTGTCCGTATTCAGTTAAAAAATAACTGAATATGCAAAAAATACTTATTACTTGCTGCATAAGAGAGAGATTGTCGTAAATAATAATAGCGAAAAATAAAAAGGAGTGACAGTAATGCTTGATAAATTAGCGTTGATTCTTGTAATTATCGGTGCTGTTAACTGGGGATCTATCGGTCTTTTTCAGTTTGACATAGTCGGTTGGATATTCGGCGGACAGTCAGCAATAGTCAGCAGAATTATTTTTACGGTAGTAGCACTTGCGGGAATTTGGTGTATTTCTCTGCTTTTCAGAGAAAATGAAGTTCTTGTCGATAATAAAGATATGTAAA
>CAYTRD010000003.1:0-64779 GCA_964440255.1 uncultured Ruminococcus sp.
TTTCTAAGCGGAGGTGTTATATTAAAAGACAATGTCGAGCTTCATTTTGAAGACGGTGCCGTTCTTTTTCAAAGCAGCTCACAGGATGATTATGTAAAACCTGTAAACGGTGAATTAATGCCGTATAAGCCCGGCTACGGTCATAATATTTCACCTGATGTCAAATGGAGCCACTTATGGTATTATAACTACCCTCTTATTTTTGCACCCGAGGGAACAAGAAACATTAAGGTCACAGGTAACGGAACGGTTAAAATGATGCCCGACGATGTGCCTGAGCTTATTATGAAGATCTGCCCTATCGGCTTTTACAGAGTTGACGGTTTTGAGATATCCGACATTCATATCACAGAATATCATTCATATGCAATGATGCCCTTCACAAGCAAAAACGGACTTATAAAGAATGTAAAAATAGACAAATGGAGTCACGGCAACGGTGACGGCATATGTCTTATGAACTGTCAGAATATCCGTATCACAGGCTGTAAGATGTTTACGGGTGACGATTCCGTTTATATCTTCTCATCATACAAGGACCCGAGAAAGAGTGAATGGTGGTCCTCTGATGAGCCTCAGCCGTCACTCAACATTGAAATTGACCATAATGAGCTTCGCTCAAACCATTGTAAGGGCTTCGGTATGATTTTATGGGGAATAGACTGCCCCGATCAGAGTAAAATTGAAGTCAGAAATGTTTATGTGCACGACAACTACTTCCAGACAATGGGTAACTGGAATTATAATCCATATACTACAAGAAGCGGCTACCCGCCCGTAACAAAATTCCGCTTTGAGAATAATGTTATTGATGCAATTGAGCCAAATTTCTTTGAAACACAGATAACCGATATGAATTATTTCCACTCGGCAAAGCAGTTTATCAACGGCGGCTTTGAAAACGGCGGCTTTGTTTTCTGGAGTGACAGGAAAAATGATAATTCCGATTCTGTAGGCGTGGGATATTATGATAATGATATGCCGGAGCTTGAGGGCGGCTCACAAGGAAAGGCATACGGCTATATTTCACACCTTGATGAGGGTGATGCCGCTATATATCAGGGACTGTTCATTTCATCATCGGAGCCTTGCTGCTTCTGGGCAAAATTACAAACCTCAGGCTGCACCTGCCGTATGTTTGTCCGTAACCTTGATACAGGTGAGCTTGTTGCATCAAAGGAATTTTCAAATACCGCATGGGAAGATGTTCAGCTTGATTTTACGGTTCCGAAAAGCACTAACTATCATATAGGAATTGAAAGAGGCAACGCCACAGAGGGCTGGGCACGAATCGACAATGCCACACTTCTCGGAAACTGCGAAGCCGCATTCGGATATAAGCGAGTGGGAACAGACTATCAACGCAACTGGAAACCGCTTTATTATTATAATCCCGATCTGTGGAAAACAGAGGAAAACAAATAATATACAGTGTATCAGCCGCATTTTTTACGGCTGATATTTTTTGCAGCAAAACTATACCCAAAAGAGAAATTTTCTATCAAAATGAGAATTATATTCAATAAACGAGTTATTGTTTTTCTTTTTTATTTCGGTTATTATTAGCTTGACGGCAGCGCTGACGAATAAACCAAGGAGTGATACAATGAACATTTATTTCGGTGAAAATCTCAAAAGCTTACGCAAGTCAAAGAATCTTACACAGGAAAGGCTTGCAGATTTCCTCGGTGTTTCCTTTCAATCGGTCAGCAAATGGGAACGGGGCGACACATATCCCGACATAACAATGCTTCCCGAAATTGCCGGCTTTTTTAAGGTCAGTACCGATGAGCTTCTCGGAATAAACAGAGCAGAAAAAGAAAAGGAAATTACAGAAAAGCTTCAGGAATATGATAACCTTACAGACGGAACTCTTATGACGGAAATAGTAAAGGAATTAAAAAGAAAATATCCTGATGATTTCCGTATTCTTATCCGATATCTTGCCTGTCTTGTAAGATTCTCGGATGACAAATCCTCTGTTTCCTCAGAAATACTTTCAATATACGATAATATACAGAATAACTGTACCGATGACAGAATAAGAATAAAAGCAAAAAGGTCTTTGATTGAATACTACCGTTCTGAAGCAGAAAAGGATGAAAAATATTTTGAGGAATGCGACAAGATTATATCTGAGCTTCCCGATATGAGAGATTCAAGAGAAATGTTTTGTTTCTTCTGTCCCGGTAAAGATGAAAGAATCAGGCAAACTCTTGAAGAACAGTTTCTTCTGCTTCATACGGTTTATTCCCACTATTTCTTTTATGATGAAAGTTTTTCAGATGAATGGGTATTGGAGGCATTTAATAAAGAAATTGATTTTCTGAATTTTGTTTATGACGACGGGAATTACGGAAAAATGTGGCAAACCGTAATTTACTGCTACGGTCATCTGGGTGTCCGTTATTTCAGACTCGGTGACAATAATAATGCACTTTTGAATTTCAGAAAAATGGCAGAGCTTGCAATTAAATTTGACAGCATGGAAAGAATAACCGTTATGCACTCTACTATGTTTGAAGGCAAGGAATTCGATAAACACACCCTCGGCAGCACCTATGTTGCAAAAAAACGGATAAAAGATCTCCTGACAGAAAAATATCCCCTTTCGGAGGAATTCAAAAATTCTGAAGAATTCAGAGAAATAATTAAAATACTGGAAAACGAATAATAGAAAAAGGCATCTCTTCGGTGAGATGCCTTAACTTATTACAATATAACTTATACTCCGTAAACGAGCCAGATATAGATGTAGGCAGGGATAATAGCAGCAAGTGTAAACGGAATACCTATCTTGAAGAAGTCCTTATTCTTAACTTCGTAGCCTTCTTTTCTGAGAATACCGATACCTGTAATATTTGCAGATGCACCGATGGGTGTACAGTTACCGCCGAGGGTTGCACCTGAAAGAAGACCGAAGTAAAGGGGTGTAGGGTCAATTTCAAGAGAAGCTGCAAGTCCGGCAACAACGGGAATCATTGTTGCAACATAGGGAATATTATCAATAAACGCAGAAATAATAACAGAGCCCCATACAATAATAGTATAAAGAAGGAACACATTTCCGCCACCCACAGATGCAAGAAGCTCTGCTGCCTTTGAAATAACGCCCTGCTCAGAAAGGCCTCCAATCATCAGGAACAGTCCGAGGAGAATACCGATAGTTGTAAAGTCAATTTCCTTGAGAGGTTCAATAACAGCCGAAATATTCTTCTTTTTAATGAATGTATAAATAAGTCCGATAGCGAGAAGTGCACAGCATATAAGTCCGTTTGTTTCGTCGGGCTTGTCGGGAATGAAAGATACGGAAATTAAGAGAACAAGCGTTGCAACAAGTAAGACCGTGGGAACAAAGTCGGTAACTTTTGTTCTTGTCTGTGCCTTTTCTATCTTCTTTGTTTCCTTTCTGAAAATAACAAGAAGGATTAAAGCAGAAAGCAATGCACCAAGCTCCACGGCAAAGAAGATACTGGGTTTTCCCTGATACCATATAAAATCAAGGAAACTCATATCAAGAGCAGAACCGAGCATAATTGCAGTCGTATCACCGACAAGTGTTGCAGCACCCTGTAGATTTGATGAAACAGCAATAGCTATAATAAAGGGAACGGGATTTGTTCCTAACTTCTTACAAATCGCAAGAGCAATGGGAGCCACCATAAGCACGGTAGCTACATTATCAACAAATGCTGAAATTATGCCTGCAAAAAGTGCGAGAGCCACGGCTGCCCATTTTATATTAGGAACTTTTTCCATTACAAGGTCAGCAAGAAGTGCCGGCATTTTGCTTTCCGTAAAAAGTGCAACAAGCCCCATCGTACCTGCTATCATCAGAATAACATTAAAATCAATTGAGCTAATAATATCACTGAAAGGAAGCATACCGCTTACTATAAAGATAACACCTGAAGCAAGTGCAATATACGGACGGTATTTACTGAATACAAGCATTAAAACATATGTAACGGCAAAAAGAACAAGAGCAGGAATCATAGTAAAATCTCCAAAAAAAATATTCTGATGCGATTTTCGCACTATATACATTTTACGCTTTTAGTGTATATTAGTCAACAATAGTTAATTTTTTGTCAAAGAAACAGCAAATCATAATTTATCGGAAACATTTCGGGGCTGTGCAGCACAGCCCCGAACAGATATTATTTACTTTTCAGGCTTGGGAATTGTGTTGAGCTGAGCATTGAGTGCCAAAAGCTCTTCCTTTGTAAACTTAATATCCATCATTCCGCCCATAAGAGTGAACAGACGAAGCACGGTAAAACCACCCATCATTGCCATCATCTCGGGACCGACTTCAAAGCCGGCAGCCTTTATGGTACCGCCTTCTCCGCCTCCCATAAGCTTTCCGACAAGACTCATAAATATCATTTTGCCCTGAGCAGTTGCTATAACATCACTCATTTTGTCGTTGAGTGAAAGGAAGCCTTCGGGAGCATCAATATCAAACCAGTTAAGAATTGCACCTTTTTCTTTAAGGCGATATGCTTCATTGAAGGTATCAACCTTTCTTATAAGGCTTTCATCAGAAAAGTCGCCTGCAACAGCTTTAAGCACTGTTTCTCCGTTATTCGGAACTTCAAAATAGAAGAAATGCTCTGCACTTTCCTTCTTACCGAGAGATACACCGTTTGCGAAAAGCTCTACCTCGGGAAGATTTGAATAAACAGTAACCTTTGTTACATCTTCAACTCTGTCAACATAGCGTTTTCCGCAGATGTGAACGAACTTTTCATCGGAAAGCCATGCCTTATATGCATAGAAGGAGTCCTTCTTATACTTACGGTCAAAGGTCACAAGTCCCTTATGGTTCTGTCCGTTTTCGCCGCCCTCATTTCTTGCATCAGCACCGAAGTCGAACATATTCCATACATGAGTTGCCCACATATATTTACGGGAAAAGAACTGTTTGATAAGCTCCTCGTGATAATATGCCTGATATTCTTCGGTGTAGTCGCCCTGCAAGGGATTTGATGTGTGCCAGTTAAGAGCTTCACAGCCGTATTCGGAACAGCCAATGGGGATAGAGGGGTGAGCAGCATGGAATTTATCAAACCAAGGGCCGTTCATATCGGTCTCACCGCCATACCAACCGAAATAGTGATTATATGAAACAACATCGGGAATCTGAAGATAGGGATCATTTATATCACACATCGAAACTGCGGCAACCGTAGTAAGACGGGTCTTATCCATTTCGTGGCACATATCGTTCAGGATTCTGTGATTTTCAAGAAGATCCTCATCACTTCCGCCGATGCCGATTTCATTTGAAAGTCCCCATACAACAATTGAGGGATGATTGTAATTCTGTGAAATAAGCTCCTTCATCTGTGATATCGTATTCTCACGGCCTGCGGGCATATGCTTTGAAATATAAGGAATTTCAGCCCATATTACAAGTCCGTTTTCATCGCAGAGATCATAAAAATACTGATCGTGCTGATAGTGGGCAAGACGGATCGTTGTAGCTCCCACTTCCATAATGAGAGCAATATCTTCTTCGTGATCTTCCTTTGAAAGAGCGTTACCCTTGCCCCAGCGATCCTGATGACGGGAAACACCGCGAAGAGGATATTCTTCGCCGTTTAAGATAAAGCCGTTGTCGGGATCTATCTTAAAGGTACGGCAACCGAAGCGGGCACAAATATTATCAAGAGCTTCGCCGTTTTCGATAAGCTCTGCCTTTGCCGTATAAAGATAAGGATTCTTTCTTCCGTGCCAGAGATTTACATCTTCAATCCGAAGCACTGCGGTTGTATCTTCACAGGTACACTCTGCAACAATGTTTCCGTCCTTATCTTCAATCGCATAATGAATTTCGTATCCGTCATTAGCTTTACCGATAAAAACTTTAACCTCAACATCAGCGTTATTGCCGTTTATTTCGGGAGTTACCATAATTCCGGGAGCACCGTAGTAATCGAGATCAAAGTGTGAATCACTAACACAGATAATATTAACATCTCTGTAAAGACCGCCGTAGAAGGTAAAGTCTGCCATCTGAGGATAAACACGGTCATTTGCAGAATTGTCAACCACTATAACAAGAAGATTTACAGCTTCCATTGCATCAGTAAGGTCAACTCTCCATGTTGAATAACCGCCGTCGTGATGAGCGAGTGCTTTTCCGTTAAGATAGACATCTGCCGAGGAATTGGCACCCTTTATTTCAAGATAATATCTGTCAGCTTCGGGAAGGTCAGCCTTATTGAAGGACTTTGCATAATAGCCTGTGCCTCTGTAAAAATCGTTATCGCCGTCCTGACCGTCTATCGCATTCCACGAATGAGGAAGATTCACAAAATCCCACTTATTGTTGATCTCTGCAGGGATAGAGTCAGTATTTTTCGTAAAAGACCATTTTGCATTGAAATTAATTATATTTCTCAATTGTTTTCTCTCCTTTTTTAATAAAACAGCCGGCAGCTACTACACCGCCGACCGTAATTTAATTTTTATTCAGCAGCGTGCTTTGCTTCAAGATCAGCATTCATTTTTGCAAGAGTCTTTTTATCAAGATTGTAAATAAATGCGATTCCGATAAACTGAACTACTGCACTGAAAAGGTAAAGTCCTGCAACAAGCCAGCACATATTGTGTGATGTTTCAAAGCTCTGACCGATAGTGCCAAGCTTTGAATCGTAGCCGAGAACACCCATAATTAAAAGAACAACAGAAGGCCCAACACCCTGTGCAAGCTTACGGAAGAAGGAGTGAAGTGAATAAACCGTGCCTTCTTCACGGGTGCCGAATTTCCATTCATTGTAATCTATTGCGTCAGCCATCATAGCCCAGGAAACGCAGGTGTAAACACCCATACCTATACCGAAAGCAACAAGACCGAGAAGATATACTATAAGAGCAGTATCACGGCTTTCAACCATGGGGAAGATAAGCATGATCACACCGCCAACAACTGAAAGAAGCGTGCCGGCAACGCATGCCTCTTTTTTACCGAACTTGTTTACAAGCTTCTTAATGAAAGGTAAGAAAAGAACCATGGGAGCAAAACCGATAAGCTGAACGACACCTGACATTGATGCCTTATTAAAGTACGTTGCAAACATAATCGTATTTGCCGTAGTTGCAGACTGCATACCGAGGAACATACCCATGGCAGCAACTGTAGCACCAACTGCGGGACGGTTCTTTAAAAATTTACCGAATGCACTGAAAATATTGAGTTTTCCGCCGGCCTCGTTTGTCTTAACGGAGTTTTCATCAACACGGATAGTTATCTTCTTTATCATAAACATAAATGCGACAAAGCCGATAACACCCATAATAAGAGCTGCCCAGAATACACGCTCACCTAAAAGATTTTCAAAAGCTTCACCTGTAAGAGGGTCAAGAACAGCATCGCCTATCTGATAAGCTTCGCCTGTTAAGGGATTGGTATGATATTCGCCTGTTCCGTCATAAGTAACTTTCTGCCAGATAAGCATGGGAAGAATTATCATGGGAACAATATTACCGAACATCGAGCCGATGCTTCTCCATGTGGAAAGCTGTGCTCTTTCACCGCTGTCCTCTGAAATAAGAGAAAGCATTGAACCGTAAGGAACATTAGCAATGGTATAACAAGCATCCCACACGATATATCCGAGAACGAATAAAATTGATTTTACAACAACACTTGCATTGGGGAACGGAAGGAATACCGCAGCACCTGCAATAAGAAGACCGCAGGCACCGATAAAAATATAAGTCTTGAACTTACCCATCTTATATTTTCTTCTGTCATTGTCTATAATACTGCCTATAAGGGGATCGTTGACTGCATCCCATATCTGCACAAGCAATAACAATGCTGATAAAAGACCTGTTTCCATTGTCATATAAACCAACCAGAAGGTCTGAACGGTGCCTTTGAGAGCGAAACTCATATTACAACCAAAGTCACCGGCAGCATAGGCTATCTTGTCTGCCATACCGAACTTGGGATAGCCGTTTGCATCAAGCTGTTTTTCTTTTGCCGATCTAGCCATAAAAAATCCTCGTTTCTTTTATGTATTGATATTACCCCGACACTCGGGTATGTTCTTATTATATATGTCCCGCAAAAATATAGTTAGCACAATTTTAATATATTTTTGCATAAAAATCATTTATATCACCGAAAATCGGTTGATTTTTTATTTGATATGTACTATAATTACAAAAAATGTAAAAAAATTTTGTCTTTTTTAACAATATTCATTTTTGAGGTGGAAAAAGTGTATTTCGACAGAGAATTAGTATTTTTCCGAAGATTTTTGGATGAGTGCAATCTGCAGAACCTTATCATCAGTCCCGATGATATCCTAAACGAGAAGCTTGATAAGGGACTTCGCCGATTTATGAAAGAAGACTACCCTGAAAATACCTTCCGTGATATTTTTCCCGATATCAGGCAAAAAACCGTTTACAGGGTATGCGATTTATTTATGTTTACCTATATTTTTTTCATCATGCCGTTTGCTGAAAATGAAAAAATTTTTATAATCGGGCCATATCTCAATACTGATGTAACCGCAGAAAAAATAAATAATCAACTGAGAGCCTACGAAAAACCGACAGTCGCAAAAGAACTGGAGCTTTTCTATTCATCTCTGCCGGTTATAAAGGAAGAGCATCTGATTTTTGCAGCAGTAAACAGCTTTACAAAAATGATTTTTGACGGTGAATTTGAAAGTGCAGATATAAGATTGGAAAAATCGGCAGCTTTTATTCCGGGAAATGCAGAAATCAAGCATATAACCGAGGATGATACCATCGGATTTTCGGTTCTTGAGGACAGATATAAATTTGAAAACGAGCTTATGGAAGCAGTATCAAAGGGTAACAGCAGAAAAGCGGAGCTTATGATGTCGAGATTTTCCGTATTGATATTTGAATCCAGAACCCCCGATACCTTAAGAAATATAAAAAACTATTGTATTATAATGAACACTCTTTTGCGAAAAGCTGCAGAAACAGGCGGAGTACATCCCTATTATCTCAATAAGGTGTCCTCCGATTTCGCAAAAAAGACAGAGCTTATGGGCTCGCTTGACGAAGTTTCGGATTTTATGCTGACTATCATGAGAACCTACTGCAATCTTGTAAAAAAACATTCGGTTAAAAACTACTCCCCTATAGTACAAAAAGCCATACTGAAAATTGAAAACGACCTTTCGGGTGACCTTTCTCTTAAAGCATTGGCATCATCAAGTAATGTAAGCTCAGGATATTTTTCGGCACTTTTCAAAAAAGAAACCGGAATATCCCTTACCGAATATGTAAACGGTAAGCGTGCAGATTACGCAAGACATCTTCTCAAAACCACGAATCTTCAGGTGCAGACGATAGCAGGTCTTTGCGGTGTGCTTGATTTTCATTATTTTTGCCGTCTTTTCAAGAAAGCCACAGGAAAAACACCCACACAGTACAGAAACAGCATGGCATTCGAATAAAAAGGAGCAACAAATGAAAAACTATACACTATTTTACACAAAACAGACGCCATTAAGAAATGATGAGCTGTCCTTAAGAGATTACAGAAAGTGCAATATTCCCGAGGACGGCTGGGAAAGATGGTCGTTGCCTATAGGTAACGGCTTTATGGGTGTGAATATATTTGGAAGAACGGACAGAGAAAGACTTCTTATTACCGAAAACAGCTTGTCAAATCCCTGCTCTTTTCACAAGGATTTTCCGGGAGGTGCCGCAGGACTCAGTAACTTCTGCAGCTTTTACATAGAAACAGGCCACAAAAGAGTAAAAAATTACAGCCGTTCCCTCAATCTCAACACTGCACTGAGCAAAACGGAATATACACATAAGGGAATAAAATACTTAAGGGAACATTTTGCTTCATATCCCGATAATGTTTTTGTAACAAGAATATCGGCTGATAAGAAAAACAGCGTATCCTTCAAGCTTTCCTGTGAGGTCACTCTCAACCGTCCCTACCTTTTCGAGGAGGGCGACAAAATGGGAAAAGCTTCCGTAATTTCAGCACAGAATAATACTATAACCATCTCGGGCAAAATGGATTATTACAATATCCTTTTTGACGGTATTATTAAAGTAATTCCCGAAGGCGGAACGGTTACGGCAAGCGGCAATATTCTTGAAATAAAAGACTGTAACAGCGTATTGTTATTATTTACCTGTGCCACAAACTATAAGTGCGAAAGCAAGGTTTTTCTTGAAAAAGACCCGAAAAAGAAGCTTGAAGGCTTTGAAGCTCCATATAATAAGGTCAAGGAAGCACTTGAAAAGGCATCGGAGCTTTCATTTCTCGAGCTTTATTCAAGACATCTGGAGGACTACACATCCCTGTTTAACAGAGCCGATATTTCTTTAACCGACAAGGAAGAAAACATACCCACCGATAAATTGTTAAAGGAATACAGAAAAAGCAAGAATTCCCCGTATCTTGAAGAACTCGTATTCCAATACGGAAGATATCTTCTCATATCATCCTCCCGTCCCGGCGGAAGACCCGCAAATTTACAGGGCATATGGAACAGATATGATTCATCACCGTGGTCATCAGGCTACTGGCATAACATAAATGTTCAAATGAATTACTGGCCCTCCTTCAACACAAATCTTCACGAATGCTTCATCCCGTATATTGACTACTTTAACGCATATAAAGCACTGGCAAAAGAACACGCAGATGAATACATAAAGAATTATTTTCCGGAAAACTATTCCGATGATAACGGAATTGCAATTGCAACGGGCGGCTGGCTTTACGATATGGAAAAGCTTCCCGACCCTCAGACGGGACATTCGGGTGCAGGCACGGGTGCATTTACGGTGAAGCTTTTGGACGATTATTTTGAATTTACAAGAGATATTGATTTTCTGAAAAATACGGGCTATGAGGCTCTTCGAGAAATGTCCGTGCTTCTGTCAAAGATTCTCGAAAAACAGGAGGACGGCACTCTTCTTTCAAAATATTCCGCTTCTCCCGAGCAATGTCACAACGATGAGTATTACCATACGAAAGGCTGTGCCTTCGACCAGCAGATGATATATCAATGCTGGAGGGATACCTTAAAGGCATCAGAAATTCTCGGTACGGAAAATGATTTTATACAGTTTATTAAGGAAAATATTTCCGGACTTTCTCCCGTTGAAATCGGAAAATCGGGACAGATAAAGGAATTCAGAGAAGAACAGTATTACGGTGAAATCGGCGAAAAGAAGCACCGTCATATTTCACACCTTGTGGGACTTTATCCCGGAAACATCATCACAAGCGAAAACGAAGATTTTATTAAAGCCGCACAGGTCACACTGAACAGAAGAGGTGATAAATCCACAGGCTGGTCAACTGCACATAAGCTGAATTTATGGGCAAGAACCAAAAACGGCAACCGTGCATACGACCTTGTAAAAATGGCAGTATCAAAATGTATGGCTACAAATTTATGGGACCTTCATCCCCCGTTCCAAATTGACGGTAATTTCGGTTTCACGGCAGGAGTTGCGGAAATGCTTCTTCAAAGCCATGAGGGTTTTATTGAAGTTCTTCCCGCTCTTCCCGACAAATGGGAAAACGGCTCATTCAGAGGACTTACGGCAAGAGGAGGCTTTACCGTTGATGCCGAGTGGAAAAACGGCAGAATTGAAAAAATTTCCGTTTTGTCAAACGCAGGCGAAAAGCTTCGATTAAAAACAGAAAACAGAATAATTGAACAAAATACGGAAAAAGGCAAAACATACACTTTTTAAGGAGGATAAATATTTATGAAAAACAAAAAAATATTCTGCGCACGCTTTTCAGCAATTACAGTAGCTTTAGTTACCGTATTTTCTCTTTTCGGTTGTACCGCCTCACTCCCCGAAAGAGGCACAAAGGATACGCTCACCGATACAGATACCGTAAGAATAATGTCATTCAATATAAGATGCGGTGAATATTCAGAAAGAAAAAATATTGTGCCTCAGCTCATCGGTGAATATCTGCCCGATTCTGTAGGTATTCAGGAATGTACATATCAGTGGTACAAGAAGCTTATAAAAAGTCTTCCCGAATATGAATTCATCGGAGTTGGCAGAGACTCAGGCGGAATTGATAAGGATTGCGGTGAAATATCTGCCGTTCTTTACAGAAAAGATAAATATGAGCTTGTTGACAGCGGTACCTTCTGGCTTTCCGAAACCCCTGATGAAGTATCCTTCGGTTGGGATGCTGCCTGCAGAAGAATATGCACCTGGGTAATACTGAAGAACAAGGAAACAGGCGAGCAGTATGCCCATGTAAATACGCACCTTGACCATGAGGGCCCCGATGCCAGAACAAACGGCTCTGCGATGGTGCGTGATCATGCACTTACCTTTGATATGCCGACAGTTCTCACCGGTGACTTTAATTTCAAAAAAGATGATGAGCTTTATACAGGTATGCTCGGAACAGGACTTTATGATACGCAGGATCTTGCGAACGATACAATGACAGGCAAAACCTACCACGGTTATAACGGCGGAGAAGAGGGACTTCCCATTGACTACATTTTTGTAAATGAAAAAGTTTCCTCGGTTCTCACCTATAAAATTGTCAGAGATATGTACGGCAAAAAATACTCCTCCGACCACTACCCAATATACGCTGATATGAAATTCTGATAAATGCACTTTTTCCCTGTTGCTCTTTCCGGCAACAGGGAATTTACATTATTTGGAGTATTCAAAAAAACCGTGCCTTATGTTAAAATGTGCATATGCTTAAGCAAAAAAACTAAACAAAGGAGAATTTGATGAAAAAAATTCTGTCACTTATTTTAGTGACTGTGATGATGCTCGGCATTGTCGGTTTTTCTGTAAGAGCAGAGGCGGCAGCCGATATCAAGGCAGGCACGGTAAATATAACGAGCGGCAGCCTTAATGTAAGAAGTGCGGCATCAGCATCATCTTCTGTTACGGGCAGTCTTTCTAAAGGTGCTGTTATAACTCTCATTTCAAAAAACGGCTCATGGTGGTATGTGCAATACGGGAGATATGTCTACGGTTACTGTTATGCGTCATACATAAAGACGCTTTCCGAAGACAATGCCGTTGTCAATACTTCCTGGGGAAAGCTCAATGTAAGAACAGGCATGGGCACCTCATATTCAGTAAAAGATAAGCTGTCTAAGGGTGAAAATGTGGTTATTCTGCAGCAAAGCGGAAACTGGAGCAAGATTCTTTATTACGGTAACAAAACAGGTTATGTAAACAATTCTTATATCAAGACCGCTTCAAACGGATATACCTCAGTTTATCTTAATGTGCCGAGCTTTAAGCAGACAGACAGCCGTTGGGCAAATGTTACGCTCGGGACATCGGGTAAGACCATAGGAAAAATCGGATGTGTCACAACGTCGATTGCCATGATTGAATCATACAGAAAGGGATACACAATATACCCCGATGCTATGTCAAAAAAGCTTTCCTATTCTTCATCCGGTAATGTTTACTGGCCCTCGGATTATAAGATGACCGCTTCAAGCTCAGGATATCTTAAAGCTTTTTATGATATACTGAAACAGGGTAAGCCTGTTCTTTTCGGTTCAAAAAACTATTACGGTGCACAGCACTGGATAGTTGTAACAGGCTTTAAGGGAGGAACGCTTACGGCTTCAAACTTTATAATAAATGACCCCGGAAGCAACACAAGAACAACTCTTGACAGGTTTATTGCAGATTACCCTGTTTTCTACAAGTATTTCACATACTGATTTTTTGTAAAAAACTATAGACAAAGAAATATTTCTTTGATAGAATGTTAAAAATGAATATTTATCGGTGTCGGGGAAATACAGGTGAAAATCCTGAGCAACCGCCATTGCCGTTATCAGCCCGTGAGCTGTCAGTCGGAATGCCTGCCCGATAAAGTCTATAACCACTTTTGGGCAAAAGGAAAAGTGACGGCAAGAAAACGGCATCGCCGAGACTCAGGCGACCGTTTTCGGATAGTCCGTCTCCGAGGAAAGCTTGCTTTCCCTTCGGAGGGACATATAATCTTTTTACCTTACAGGAAAGGAATTTCCCATAAGGAAAAAGCTGCTGAAGTATATTCGGCTTTTATACACTTATGCCCTTTCCTTACGAAAGGGCATTGCTTTTTTATTATCAATTTTTCGGGAGAAGCTATGAAGCTTGGTTTTTCAGGTCTGCACCCAATCACACAACTGATTTTTTACATTGCGGTATTTGTTTTTTCATTGACCGCAACTCATCCGCTATGCCTTTTTTCCTGTTTTTTGTGTGCTTCGTTTTACTATATAAAGCTTCAGGGAAAAACTGCGATAAGATTTTTAAAAAAAGCCGTTTTGCCGCTTATATTGCTGTCATCACTCATTAACGGACTTTTCAACAACTACGGACATACGGTGTTATTTATGTTACCGTGGGGAGAATTTACTCTTGAGGCACTCATATACGGACTTGTTTTTGCTTTAAGAGCAGGCTGTGTCCTTATGTGGCTCGGCTCCTTTAACGAAATACTTACAAGTGATAAAATTGTTTTTCTTTTCGGGAAAATATCTCCGAAAATTGCTGTCACGGTTTCAATGTCACTGCGTTTTATACCCTTGATATTCAGACAAAGTGAGGAAATCGAAAAAGCGGCAAAGGGCATCGGTGAAAAAGGTGCCTCAGGCAATTTCATTGAAAAAGTAAAATCAGCCTCAAAAAGGCTTTCAATTCTTGTTACCTGGACACTTGAACGCGGAATCGACACTATGAATTCCATGAAAGCAAGAGGCTATGGGCTTAAAGGAAGAACATCCCATAATTCATATACATTTTCCTTAAAGGACCTGTTTTTCTTTATTTCTGTTCTTTCCGGTGCCGTTTCATTCTTTTTTGCCGAGCGTTCTCTTAATTCAACATATATTCCGGTAATACTGATTCCCTTTCCCGAGATTTCAGATATAATTTTTTCGGTATTTGTTATTTTGCTTATGCTTTCACCTTTAATTTTTGATATCAAGGAGGAAAAGAAATGGTCGATTTCAGTCTGAAAAACTTCAGCTTTTCGTACCCCTGCAGTGAAAAAAAAGCTTTGAAAAATATTGACCTTGATATCCATACAGGTGAATTTGTAGTGATATCCGGAAAATCGGGCAGCGGAAAAAGCACCCTTTTAAGTATGCTGAAGCCCGAAATCACACCCCACGGAAAAAGTGACGGCGAAATCTTCTTTTTCGGCAAGAAAAGAGAGGATTTTACACACAGGGAATCTGCAGAAAAAATAGGTTACCTGCTGCAAAATACCGAATATCAGACGGTCACCCATTCCGTTCGTACCGAGCTTGCCTTCGGTCTTGAAAATCTCGGTCTTGATTCTTCCTCGATAAGACTTCGCATTGCAGAAATATCCGCTTATTTTTCACTTGAAAAAATAATAGATAAGAAAACCGATGAGCTGTCGGGAGGACAAAAACAACTGGTCTGCCTTGCAGGTATTCTTGCCATGCATCCAAAAGCCGTAATCTTTGACGAGCCCGCATCTCAGCTTGACCCCATGTCGGCACAATCGCTTCTTGCCACAATAAAAGCTCTTTGCAGAGACATAGGAATTACGGTAATTATCACAGAGCACCGCCTTGAAAACATTATTCCCGAAGCTGACAGAATCATAGTGCTTGAAGACGGAAAAATAGTCGCAGACTGTCCTCCCGGAGAGCTTGACATAAAACTCTTTTCAGAAAATGAATACATAAAAAACTCTATGCCTTTTCCAATGCGTCTTGCTGCATATTTAGGCACAAAAAACAAGCTTCCTCTTGACGTGGGCACAGGCAGAAAGCTTCTTACAGAGCTTCTCACCCCTTGTGAAAAAGAAGAAGAAATAAAAGCAAAAAGCCTCTTTGATAAAAGCAAAAGAGTAGCTCTTGAAATGAAAAATGTAAGCTTTGCTTACGACAAAAGCGGCTATGTACTGAAGGAACTCAGTGTGAATATCCCCGAAGGCTCATTTTTTGCAATTCTGGGAGCAAACGGTGCAGGAAAAAGCACGGCATTATCGCTTATGGGCGGTATTCTGCCCGTAAAAAGCGGACATATAAACATCTTCGGCAAAAATATAAAAAAATACAAAAACAGCGAATTATATAACGGGTGCATAGCACTTCTTCCCCAAAAATGCGAAAGTCTGTTTTCCTGCAACACGGTGAGAGAAGAGCTTATTAAAGCCTTATCAGGTAAAAAGCTTTCAAAAAACGAAAAGGAAAACAGAATCACAGAGGTTGCCGAGCTTACCGAAATTTCTCTTCTGCTTGACAAGCATCCTTATGATATCAGCGGCGGTGAAATGCAGCGTACCGCACTTGCAATAATACTTCTTAAAGCACCGAAAATAATACTGATGGACGAGCCCACAAAAGGAATGGATATACTGTTCAAAAAGAAGTTTGCAGATATAATCAACAGACTCTGCAAAAACGGTGTTACTGTGATCGCAGTTTCCCACGACACGGAATTCTGTGCAGAATACTGCGATATATGTGCCATGATTTTTGACGGCAGATGTATAACACAGACCGATAAATACAGCTTTTTTGCAAAAAATCTGTTCTATACAACCGTGGCAAATAAACTGATACGCGACCGTTCCCCTTATGCCGTTACTGAAAAGGAGGTTTTGGAATTTTGCACAAAAAACCTTCAAAAATAAAGCTTATTTCTCTGCTTTCGCTTTTTGCTGCTGCACCCTTATCCTTATTCCTTTGTATGCATTTTATAAAGAGCAAAAGCTATTATGTTGCGGCTGTGATTATAATAATATGTGCAATAGTCCCGTTTTTCGCATTTTTTGAAAAAAGAAAGGTGCGTACCGGAGAAATTGTAATAATCGCACTTATGACAGCACTTGCAGTTGCATCCCGAAGCGTAATGATGTTTATTCCTCAGGTAAAGCCTGTATGTGCACTTGTTATAGTAACTGCAATAGCATTCGGTCCGAATACAGGCTTTCTTACCGGAGCACTTTCTATGTTTTTATCAAATTTCATTTTCGGTCAGGGTATGTTTACACCCTTTCAAATGCTCGGAATGGGACTTACGGGGTTTATATGCGGATGCATATTTTCAGCAAAAAAGATTCCCGTAAACCGACTTACCGTCAGTATTACGGGAGGACTTGTATGCTTTTTGGTTTACGGCTTCATAGCAGATTCCTGCTCGGTGCTTATGCTCTCAACAAATATAAGTATAAAATCAGCACTTGCTTTTTATGCTTCGGGACTGAGCTTTAATATTATTCACGGGGTAACCACCGGTATTCTGCTGTTTTTTATCAATAAGCCTATGAACGAAAAATTTTCAAGACTGAGCAAAAAATACGGAATCTTTTTATCAGAATAAGCGTTTATCTTAGAAGTCTGTCTGTTACTGACAGACTTTTTTTATGCGACAAAACATCGTGCACCCTTACTATATCAGCACCCTTCATAACTGCAGTAATATTAGCAGAAAGCGTTCCGAAAAGCCTGTCAGAGCTTTCCTCTTCACCTGAAAGCTCCCCTATAAATCTTTTGCGGGACAGTGCACATAATAAGGGCAGAGAGTGTTTTTCAAGCTTTTCGTAATTTTTAAGAAGCTCCAGATTCTGTTCATTGGTTTTTGAGAAACCAAAACCTGCATCAAGGCATAATCTGTTAAGAGATATTCCCTTTTCTTCGGCATATTTTACCGCATCTGAAAAAAATCTGTTCACATCGTTTATTATGCCGTCGGAAAAATCAGTTATATCTTCGGTTTTTCTAACTCCCACACCGCCGTGCATAACAATCCAGCCACAGTTATATTTTTTTATTATTTCCGCCATATCCGACGAAAAAACACCGCTTACATCATTTATAATATCAGCACCGAAATCAAGACATTTTTCGGCAACAGACGGAATAAATGTATCAACGGACACAGGAACGGAAAAATTCCTTTTTATTTCGGGAAGAATTTTTTCAAGACGGCTCCATTCTTCTTCGGCAGATACCTTTTCGGAAAAAGGTCTTGTTGACACGGCACCGATATCAATAATATCGGCACCCTCTTTTATCATATTTTCTGCGTGCTTCAATGCACCTGACAGCGTATTGTATTTTCCCCCGTCTGAAAATGAATCGGGGGTAACATTCAGTATTCCCATAATATATGTTTTTTTGCCGAGGGAAAAGCTAAAATCATTACAGATAAACTCATTCATAGCATTCACCGTATCAATAATAATTAATTTTTGTAAAAATTTCAATAATAATATGTCATAACAATTGAAAACGTAAAAAAAATATAGTAATATTTAATTATGTATAATAGGAGGAATATTATTATGAAAGCAATTATAAGTGTAACCGGTAAAGACAATGTAGGCATTATAGCAGGTGTAAGTGCAATATGTGCGGAAAAAGGAGCAAACATTCTTGATATCACACAAAGCGTTCTCGATGAATATTTTGCAATGATAATGCTTACTGATATATCATCACTTGCTATCCCCTTTTCTGAATTCGTTGATATTTTAGCAGATTACGGCAACAGCAAAAATCTTCAGATACAGACTATGCACGAAGATATTTTCAATACAATGCACCACATTTAACGGAGGTTTCATAAAGCTATGATAAATACGGCAGATATCCTCGAAACCATAAATATGATACGGCAGGAAAATCTCGATATCAGAACAATAACCATGGGCATATCGCTTTTGGACTGCGGAAGCGAAGATGAAAACAGACTTCTTACAAATATTTATGATAAAATCACAAAAAATGCAGAAAATCTTGTAAAAACAGGCGAAGAAATAGAAAAAAAATACGGTATTCCGATAGTAAACAAGCGTGTCTCGGTAACTCCGATAGCACTTATCGGAGGAAAACACGGCAGTGAAACATATGTAAAAATTGCAAAAACTCTCGACAGAGCCGCAGATACCTTGGGAATCAACTTCATAGGCGGTTTTTCAGCACTTGTTGATAAGGGCTTTACTAAGAGCTCCGAAAATCTTATTGCCGCAATTCCCGAAGCCCTAAGCTCAACAGGTAAGGTATGCTCTTCGGTAAATGTTGCTACAACAAAAGCGGGCATAAATATGGATGCTATAAGCCTTATGGGTAAAACTATAAAGGAAACTGCATATCTTACAAGGGACAATTTCTCAATCGGATGTGCAAAGCTTGTTGTTTTTGCAAACGTACCTCAGGATAACCCCTTTATGGCAGGTGCTTTCCACGGCATCGGTGAACCTGAATGTGTTATAAATGTAGGTGTTTCGGGCCCCGGTGTTGTATCATCTGCAATTTCAAGAGCAGGTGACTGTGACCTTTCCGAGCTTGCAGACATAATTAAGAAAACTGCATTCAAAATTACAAGAGTAGGTCAGCTCGTTGCCTCCGAAGCAGCACAAAGACTCGGTGTTCCTTTCGGAATCGTTGACCTCTCCCTTGCTCCCACTCCCGCAATAGGCGACTCCGTTGCCCGTATACTTGAAAATATGGGACTTGAATGTTGTGGTGCTCACGGTACGACTGCCGCACTTGCAATGCTCAACGACGCCGTTAAAAAGGGCGGTGTTATGGCTTCATCCCATGTCGGCGGACTTTCGGGTGCATTTATTCCCGTATCCGAAGACGAAGGAATGATAGCTGCGGTTGCAAACGGCTCACTTTCCATTGAAAAGCTTGAAGCTATGACTGCGGTATGCTCCGTCGGTCTTGATATGATAGCAATTCCCGGGGACACTCCCGAAGCTGTAATTTCCGGCATAATTGCCGATGAAATTTCAATAGGTGTTGCAAACACTAAAACAACTGCAGTAAGAGTTATCCCCGCATACGGCAAAAAAGAGGGCGAAACCGTAGAGTTCGGCGGACTTTTAGGTTATGCCCCCGTTATAAAGCTTAATCACAATTCTCCCGAAAAGTTTATTTCCCGAGGCGGCAGAATTCCTGCTCCCATACACTCCCTTAAAAACTGAGAAAGGAAAATTACTATGACATTTACAGAAAAATACGAATATCTCAAGAAAAAATATGCTCTTAAGGCTGATGCATCAAAAATCAAGGATGAATTTATTGCAGCACAGATAACAATGTCCGATGAGGATTGCGGCGGCACAATGTATGCAGCATTCATAAACGGCACATTTTCCTTTGAGCCCTATGATTATCACGATAACACAGTGGCAATTATTATAAATTCCGCTCTTCTTGAAGAATGCATTAAGGGAAAAGCAGACCCCGTAAAGGCATATCTTGACGGAACGCTTCAGGCATGGGGAAATCTTGACCACGCTCTTCAGCTTATCGAGGCACTTAAAGGTACGAAAAAAACAACAAGAAAAAAAGCTGAAGCAGTAAAAGAAGAAGTAAAGACCGAAGAAAAGGTTACGGAAGCTCCAAAGAAGAGAGCCTGCAAGAAAAAGAGCGAAGAATCCAAGGAAAAGGCTGCAGAAGTAACGACAGAAGAAAAAACTGTTGAAGCCGCTCCCAAAAAGAGAACCTGTAAAAAAAAGACAACCGAAAAGGAATAAAATCCTATGAATCACACGGCTGATTTTATAAACGCACTCACCTCGCCCGACCGCCGATACGGCGAGGTGCCTTTTTATTGGTGGAACGGCGGAGCACTCGATAAAGACAGACTTACAAAACAACTGAAAGAACTTTCAAAAAAAGGGCTTGCAGGTGTTCAGGTAAACTATTGTCATATCAACAAAGGCGGCGAAAATGATTTACCATACGGAGGACACGGAAAAAGCCTTGAAGGCTTACCCGAGCAGTTTTCCGACGAATGGTGGGAATTCTTTTCACATGCTGCAAGAGAATGTGAAAAACTCGGAATGTCAATAGGTATGGGCGATTACACAATAGCATGGATAGGTAACGGCTATTTTACCGATACCATAGCAAATATGCCCGATATGAATGCCACAAATCTCACCTGCGAACAGAAAATGCTGTTTTCGGGTGACGAAGAGAATTTCACAGAGGATACACTTGCAGTTATTACATATTCTGACAGCGAATGTAAAAAGCCGGTCATCATTTATGAAAAAGGCAAAGGAATTCTCTCAAAAATTCCCGGAATTGCAAATGCCTTTATCGTAAAATTCAAAAAAACCGAAAATTCAATTGATCCGCTGAACAGCGAGTGCGGAAAGCTTCTTGTTGAATTGTATTTTAAAGAATTTGAGAGAAGAGTCCCCGACTTAAAGCCCGGAACACTCAACTATTTTTTTCAGGACGAGCTTATGTTCGGAGCCAATACAAAAACGCTCTGGAGCGAAAGTCTCCGCAATGCAGTTCAGAAAAAATACGGCTATGATCTTTTAGGATTTATACCCCATCTGTTTTTCAATCTCGGAAATTTTACACCTGTTATAAGGCTTAATACGGCTGATGTAAAAACAGAGCTTATTGAGGAAAACTACTTTAAGCCGATATACGAATATCACGCTTCAAGAGGGCTTATATACGGATGTGACCAGTCTTCAAGAGGCAAAGAGCCCGATGAATTTTCAGATTATTTCAGAACTGTGCGTTGGTTTACCGCACCCGGAAACGACACCCCCGGAAGAGCGGCAGACCTTATCAAGGTCAAGGTAAACAGCTCGATTGCTCATCTTTACAAGCGTCCGAGAGTATGGCTTGAGGGATATCACAGCTCGGGGTGGGGAACAACACTTGAAAGCATTACGGCTCCGACAAGTGATAATTTCATATACGGTGCGAACCTTCTTAATCTTCACGGACTGTATTACTCTACGGACGGCGGATTTTTTGAATGGGCACCACCCGATTTTCATTTCAGAATGCCCTATTGGGACGACGAAAAATATTGGCTCGACAAGTATAAACGCCTTTCACAGCTTCTTACAACAGGTGTTCACCGCTGTGATGCTGCGATTTTCTATCCCGTTTCATCCTGTGATTACGGGGAAAACCACGAAAAATGTATTGAAACAACTTTTTCGCTCGCAGATTATCTTTTTAACCACGGTGTCGATTTTGATTTTATTGATTTTCAGTCAATTGAAAATGCAGAATGCAAAAACGGGAAATTATGCATATCCGATGAAAAATACAAGGTACTGATTTTTGCAGGTGTTGACTGCATAAGACAGTCCTCGGTTGATAAGGCAAAAAGCCTTCTTGCTGACGGCGGTAAGGTCGTTTTTTGCGGAATAACGCCTTATATATCCGACAAATACGGTCTTGGAAGCAAGGAGTTTTTAAAGGAAATTGAAGAAATGCTAAATAATCCCAACTGTTATCTTGCGGCAGGGGAAAGCGGCGTTTTATCCTTTATTAACTCAAAAATCGTAAGAAGCTTTACAACGGATATCGCCTCGGGACACGAAAAGGCATATGTCCACACCCGAGTTCACGGCAATGACAAGCTGTTTTTCGTGCGTTATGCAGAAAAGGACAGTATCTGCCGATTTGAAGCCACGGGAAATACTTATCTTCTTGATACGGATAAGGGAGAATACATTCTTCTTTCGGGATGTGTGGAAAAAGACGGCTTTACATACATTAAAATGCCCCTCGATAAAAATTCGGATACCCTTATTCTCTTTACGGAAAATGAGCTTCCCTATGAAAAAGAGATAAACATCCGTGAAAACAGCAATTATAAAACAATTGACACGATACCCCTTGACGGGTACTGGGACTTTTATGTTATTCCCACACTTGATAACACCTACGGCGATTATTATATCCCGTCAGGCGGCATAATAGGGCCCGAGGCAAGATTTTTTGACATTGCAAGGGTCGAAAACAAAGACAGTATCCCTGAAAGCTTCTCTCACAGTTTTATGCCATACTGCACAAGCGACGCAATACGAAAAATAAACTGTTCGGGCAACAAAAAGATAATTATTGATTATCTTTCGGAAAATGAAGACTTGTTTTCTTATGACAGCTTTATTCTTGACGGCGAAGAATATAAAATCTCAAAGGAAAGATTTCACGACAGATACGGCTATCACTCATATGAATATTCCCCCTCTCTTTATGAACAGGGACATCACGGACTCAAGGGAAGAGTTTATGATGATAATGTTCATTTTACCGAGGACTGCATTTTCTTTACTTATGTTTATTCCCCCGAGGACTGTGAAGCAATTCTTGAATTCGGAGATATAAAGCCCGAGCTTACGGTACTGAACAAACAAGAAGTTACAGAGGGTGAAATATCACTTAGAAAGGGTAAAAATCTTATTTTTGTATCTTTTTCTTATGATGAAAAGGAAATTCCGAATTACAGAAACAGCTCTTCCCTCAAACGAACATCTTTTTATATAAAAAAGAAAGATGCTAAAAAAAGTGATGTGCCGTTCAGCGTTTCATCCTTTGCAAATGACGGATATTTCCGTTTTTCCGAAGACAGAAACGAAAATAATATTTTCTGTTTTGCCTTTGATTCCGTACCGTCCCTTGAAGGTCTTGAAATCAGCACCTACGGAGAGATTTTAGCCATAACAAGCAACGGAATCGCCCTCGATTTCAAGAAAACCGGCACAGGCAATTTCGGTACGAATAAATATACCGCTTCAACAAAAAACATCTCTCCCGATGTTTCAAAGGTTTTGTTTTATGTAAAAAGTACAGACGGTAAAGAATACGCTTCCTTGCTTCCCGAGTCCGTAAAGCTCTTTTCCGGCAAGGGCAGAATGAAAACAGGCGACCTTGCAAAAACAGGTGCATTGGTATCATTTTCGGGAAAGGCTGTTTATGAAAAGGATATAAAGCTTCAAAAGCTTTATCCCGAAGAGCATTTTTATCTTGAAATTGAAGATGCTAATGCTACCGTTAATGTTGAAATCAACGGTAAAACCGCCGCTGTATTCACGTATCGCCCTTTTACTGACGATATAACTGATTTTGTCCAAAACGGCAAAAATCATATTAAAATCACGGTATCGAACACTCTTTGCAATCACTATTCAACTATTCCCTCAAAGTATTCAAATTTCCCCGAGGACAGTGCTTCGGGACTTACAGGCAGGGTCAATATAGTAATAAAAGAAAAACAGTAAAGGAGAGCAAAATATGAAATTACCGAAACCGATAAATAAGCTTGTTACTCTCGTTGCAAACTCTGTTTCTCAGACATCGGGAAAGGATATTGATACAAGCTTTTCCATGGCTGAAGGCATTGATGAAATTTCAAGGCAAGCAGCCGCTGAAAGCGTTGTCCTTCTTAAAAATGACGGTATTTTACCCCTTAAGGAAGAGGAAACCGTTTCATTATTCGGCCGTGTTCAGGGGGATACATTCTTTGTCGGCTACGGCTCGGGCGGTGATGTAAAGCCCCATTATAAGGTAAGCTTTGTCGAAGGTCTTAAAAATGCCGATGTAAAACTTAATGAAGAGCTTCTTAAAATCTACGATAAATGGCGTAAGGCAAATAAGCCCGATAACGGCTTCTGGGGTAACTGGCCTATGTGCTATGATGAAATGCCTCTTGATTACGACACGGTAAGTACTGCCGCAGAAAAAAGCGAAACAGCTCTTATATTTATCGGAAGAGCAGCAGGCGAAGACAGAGAAAATACCTTGACCAAGGGCAGCTACTATCTTACCGAAACAGAAGAATATATGCTTTATCTTGTAAGCAAGACCTTCAAAAAGTGGGCAGTTGTTCTCAACATCGGCAACATCATTGACTTTTCCTGGATAGAAAAATATAATGTTCCGTCTGTTCTTATTGCATGGCAGGGCGGTATGGAAGCAGGAAACGGACTCGCTGATGTGCTTACAGGCAAGGTATCCCCCTCGGGTGCACTTACAGATACTGTTGCATATTCTTATGAAGATTATCCCTCCTCGGAAAACTTCGGCAACAAGGACACAAATAAATACAAGGAAGATATCTTTGTCGGCTACAGATATTTCGAAACCTTTGAAAAGGAAAAGGTTCTGTTCCCCTTCGGCTTCGGACTTTCCTACACAGAATTTCAGGTAAAGAACATTGATTTTTCTGTCGGTTCAGAAAATATAAATATCAGTGCAGTTATTAAAAATATCGGTAAGGTTAAGGGCAAAAAAGCAGTAGGTCTTTATCTCAACCAAAAAGACAGCATTCTTCCCGTGCCTGAAATTGTATTGAAGGATTTCAAAAAGACAAAAGAGCTCCTGCCCGATGAAGAGCAGACCCTTAATTTCTCCGTTTCCTTCTATGATATTTCATCCTACGACGATTCGGGTGAATCCGGATTTAAGAGTGCGTATATATTAAGTGAGGGCACATACCGTTTTATGCTCGGCTTTGATGTAAGAGATACCGTTGAAGCGGGTGTTATGAAAAGAGCTGAAACAGAAATTATCAAACAGCTGTCGGAAATCAGTGCCGTGGAAGAAGAAAACAAATTTATGCGTCTTCGCACTCTTTGCAGTAACGGTAAAACCTACAAAACCCTTGAACCCGTGCCTACAAGAACGGTTTCTCTTAAAGATACCATCACGGAAAATCTGCCTGAAACAATTCCTATGAGTGTGGGACTTCATTATACACTCGATGATGTAAAGGACGAAAAGATCACAATGGATAATTTCGTCGCTACTCTTTCCTATGAAGAGCTTGAAGCAATCTCCCGTGGTGACTATGTTATGAATTCGCCGCTCGGAGCAAAAGGAAATGCCGGTGTATTCGGCGGTGTTCTTGAATCTCTTCGTGAAAAGGGAGTTCCTCCCATCACCACAACGGACGGCCCTTCGGGTATAAGAATTGCAGCATACAGTGCCCTTTTCCCCTGCGGAACGGCACTTGCCTGCACATGGAACTGTGAGCTTGCAGAAGAGCTTTACAGACTCCTCGGCACCGAAATGAGAGAAAGAGGCTCTGATGTGCTTTTAGCACCCGGTATGAACATTCACAGAAACCCTTTATGCGGACGAAACTTTGAATACTTCTCCGAAGACCCCGTATCGGCAGGATATATGGCTTCTGCCGTGACAAAAGGCTTGCAAGGTTCAGGTGTCAGTGCCTGTCCCAAGCACTTTGCCTGCAACAATCAGGAAGTGAGAAGAACAAAGAATAATTCCGTGCTTTCCGAAAGAGCACTCCGTGAAATCTATCTTAAAGGCTTTGAAATCTGTGTAAAAACAGCCAATCCTCTTAATATAATGACTTCCTATAACAAGATAAACGGTGTATGGGGACATTACAATTTCGACCTTGTAACAGCAATTTTAAGAGGCGAATGGGGTTATGAGGGATGCGTTATAACAGACTGGTGGATGCAGCCGTCAGAGTCCCCCGAATTCCCTGTAATGAAAAATCAGGCATACAGAGTAAGAGCAGGAGTCAATGTTCTTATGCCCGGTGGCTCAAGAACAGGAAAAAGAGCTCCTGACGGAACTCTTCTTGAATCTCTCGGAAAAGAAGGCGGAATCACCACAGGTGAAATGCAGAAAAATGCCTCTGAGATTCTCCGTATGATCATAAATCTTCAGAAAATGAGATGAATATCAAGACTGCAATTTCTGTTTTCGGGAAATTGCAGTCTCTTATTATAGAGACAAAACAAAATCCCGTATCGTAATGATACGGGACTCTTAATTACATCAGTTTAATTACAGCTTCATGCCTATATCCCATGCCTGCCAGATAACAGTACGGAGATTTCCGACCTTGCAAGCATCACCTATTACATGAACATGCTTTGCTTTTTCTGCAACGGGTGCAGGTTTGTAACCGACGGAAAGAATTACGTTGTCACAGGGTATATCTGTCTTCTTACCGTTTTTATCCATAACAGTTACGCCATCATCACGAATCTCGGTTGTCTTTGTTTCAAGATATACGGGAACATTGTTTGTCTTGAAGCAATCACGAAGGAAGCTTGTGTTTGCAAGAGCAACACCGGGAGTTGTAATAAGGTCATCAAGCATTTCAACGATAACAGGCTTCTTGCCCTGTAAATAGAGATCATAAGCGATTTCACAACCTGTAAGACCACCGCCTACAATAACAACATTTTCACCTACAGTCTTTTCTCCGAGAAGGTATTCAACTGCTTCAATGCCCTTTTCAGCACCGGGAACGGGAATCTTGTTGGCAACTGAGCCTGTTGCGATGATAACCTCATCAGCACCGAGTGCTTCTATATTCTTAACTTCTGTATTGAACTTTATCTCAATGGGATACTTTGTAATTTCTCTTCTGTACCATGCTATAAGGTCACGGTCCTTTTCCTTAAAAGAGGGAGCAGCAGCAGCGATAAATACACCGCCGAGCTTATCTGTCTTTTCATAAAGAGTAACCTTATGACCACGCTGTGCGAGTACGAGAGCAGCTTCCATACCACCGATACCGCCGCCGATAACTGCGATATTCTTCTGCTTCTTTGCCTTTTCGAGCTTATATTTCTTGGACTGCATTGTCTTGGGATTAAGTGCACAACGGGCAAGTCCCATAGTATCTAAAAGATCCTGTGTATTTGCGTGGCCCTTTGAAGATGAGAAATTAAAGCAACCGCTGTGACAGCAGATACAAGGCTTGATATCCTCAAGTCTGTCATCAATAATTTTTGTGATCCATTCGGGGTCAACAAGAAACTGACGGGCAACACCGACACCGTCGATCTTACCCTCCGCGATAGCTTCTGCGGCAACGGAAGCATCCATACGTCCGGCACAAACAACGGGAATATCAACAAATTTCTTTATGTGAGCAACATCCTCAAGGTTGCAGTTCTCGGGCATATACATCGGAGGATGTGCCCAGTACCATGAGTCATATGTACCGTTATCGGCATTGAGCATATCATAGCCCATATCCTGAAGATACTTTGCAGCCTTTTCGGATTCAGCCATATTTCTGCCGACCTCTGTATATTCTTCACCGGGCATTGCACCTTCGCAGAAGCCCTTCATTTTTGATTCAACGGAATAACGGAGAGATACGGGATAATCGTCACCGCAGGCACTCTTTATAGCCTTTACAACCTCTGCAGCAAAACGGTATCTGTTTTCAAAGCTTCCGCCGTATTCGTCTGTACGCTTATTGAAGAATTCGATTGCAAACTGGTCAAGAAGATAGCCTTCATGAACAGCATGAACTTCAACACCGTCAACGCCTGCATCACGGCAAAGCTTTGCAGTTTTTGCGAATGCTTCAATAATTTCGTGAATCTGTTCCTTTGTTATTTCGGGACAGATGATATCGTGTGCCCAACGGGAAGGCTGTGCACTGGGAGATGCAAGCTCATGTGATGTATCAAGAATGGGCTTGATCAGTGCACGGGTAAACTTATTTTTGTGAAGAGGAGCTACAAGCTCTGTAATAGCCCAGCTTCTGCCCATACCGGCAGTAAGCTGAATAAACAATTTTGCACCTGTCTTATGAATTTCGTCCATAAAAACCTTGAGGTCTTCAAACATCTTGGGGTTCTGCCAAAGCCACTTGCCCCAGAAGGTATCGCGAAGAGGTGCAATACCGGGAATGATAAGACCGACATTATTGTTTGCTCTTTCAATAAAAAGCTTTGCTGCTTCCTTGTCAAAATGACAACCGCCAAGCTCAAACCAACCGAAAAGTGATGTACCGCCCATAGGACACATAACTATTCTGTTTTTAATCTCACAGTTTCCTATTTTCCAAGGGGTAAACAGTGACTCGTATTTTCTATCCATAAATAAGCCTTCCTTTCTTTCGAAAACACATATTTTCCATTATATTCAGTATATAAAAAAGGAAGAATTATGTCAAGGAGATTTAAGGGAGACTGATAAATATTTATCAACAAAAAATCAATAATAAAATATATTTCTCACCCGAAAGGCAAGAAGGAATATTTGTTGTAACAGATTCCGTAACAGGTCTTCAGGCAATTCCGGGATTTGCTGTTTACAGCTCCGCAAAATTTGCCCTAAGCGGTTTTGAAAGAGCAATAAGATTTGAAATTCAAAATAAACATAGGAAAAAAGACTTGACAACCATTCTTTCTTGTGATATCATATCATTTGCTAAACGGAGAGATACCGAAGCGGTCATAACGGAACGGTCTTGAAAACCGTCGTACTCTTACGGGTACCGTGGGTTCGAATCCCACTCTCTCCGCCATTTTTTTAATATAATCACGATTACCATATGGAGCAGTACTCAAGTTGGTGACGAGGCGCCCCTGCTAAGGGCGTAGGTCGGCTAAACCCCGGTGCGAGAGTTCGAGTCTCTCCTGCTCCGCCAAAAATCCTGAATGCTTTTGCATTCAGGATTTTTACTTTTTACCTCTTAACTCTTCACTTTTCACTAATAACGCATTCAAGATTTTTGGAAAGTAATAAGTAATAGTGATGTGTGAAAGTTAGGAAAGGTCTCCGCTTCGCGGATGATTTGAATTGTATTGTGAGGGTTCGAATTCATACGCAAAAGTGTCAAAATATCTTTTTTATTTTGTGAGTGAGAGCCGAACGAACGCGTCACGGATTTTATGAAAAAAATTAGACTCTTTCCGCTTATTGATTTTTTCCAAAAAAAATGATATCCTTAAATACAAATCAGCACATGGAGAAAATAAATGACAATAAGACCATATGATAACAAGGACAAAGATGCCGTTCACAATATCTGTCTTTATTGTGACGGGCCTGAAGATTTTTCAGAAGAAGCCATAAATTTTTTGCTTTCCACATACTGTGATTACTACATAGAAATGGAACCTCATAACTGCTTTGTTGCTGTTGATGAAAATGACACGGCTGTTGGATATATAATCTGTACCGAGGATTTTGATAAGTATATAAGTCAATTCAAAGAACAGTATATCACAAGAATTCCCGAAGAAGAAACAAAGTACAGGATATTCTCAAATAATGCAAATCGGCTTCACGAAAAATATAAAGACATTTACCCTGCTCATCTTCATATTGATATTCTGCCCGAATATCAGCGAATGGGCATAGGGCATCTTCTTATGGACAAATTACTCTCACACCTTAATGAAAAAAGAATACGGGGAGTTATGCTTGATGTTGCTTCATTCAACGAAAAAGGAATTGCGTTTTATAAAAAATACGGTTTCAATGTTATTGAAGAATCACCCGACGGTATAGCTTTCGGAAAAAAGCTACAGTAAGGAGAACAAAACAATGAAAAAATCACTTGAATATCTTAATAATCTTCAAAGAATACTTTCGGAAGTTACCCGCATGCAGATGTCTTCAATTGATAAATGCTCCGAAGCCTTTGCTGAGGCTCTTGAAAACGGCAACAATATTTTCCTTTTCGGAACGGGACATTCACATATGCTTGCAGAAGAGGTTTTTTATCGAGCCGGCGGTCTTGTAAAGCTTCAGCCCGTTCTTGAAACATCGCTTATGCTCCACGAATCTGCATCAAAAAGCACGGAAATTGAAAGACTTGAGGGCTATGCCGAGATTCTTTTTAATTCCTACAATATGAAAGAAAATGATGTTATCGTTATTGCTTCAAACTCCGGAAGAAACGGCATCCCCGTTGATATGGCTTTACTTGCAAAAGAAAAGGGACTTAAGGTCATAGCACTAACCAGCATAAAGCATTCAAGTGCAAGCCCCTCAAGACATAAAAGCGGAAAAAGACTTTTTGAAATTGCAGATATTGTCCTTGATAATATGGGCGAGCTTGGTGATGCCAGCGTCAGCTTCCCTGAGCTTGGAAGAAAAGCCTGTCCCACATCAACGAGCATAGGTGCTGCAATTTTACACGCTGCGGTTGCCGGTACGATTGAAATTATGCTCTCTCACGGTGTTACACCCGAAGTATTTTCAAGCAGTAATGTTGACGGCGGAGATGCTATAAACGAAGCATTTATTGATAAATATAAGGGTATAATAAAATCTCTTTAAGGAGAATTTTTATGAGCGTTATTGTTAATGAAGCTTTTTTGAAAAAAGCAGAAAGCCTTAAAAAAGATTTGAAAAAAACTACCGTCACACCGAAAAATGTTGTTGCCGTATCCGACGACAAATCGGCTTTTCAGGGTCTTTCGGTAAAGCCCTTATCCGATGTTGTATTTCCCGTTGAAATGAACAACGGGGACGAAATAATTCTTGATTTCGGTGACCATTTCGTAGGTTACATCAATTTTTCACTTATTAATGACGGACATATAAAAATAACCGACTCGCCGATTAAGCTTCATTTCACACTCGGTGAATTTCCCCTTGAAATTGTAACACCGCCCGAAGAATATAAGGGAGGCCTCGGAAACGGTTGGCTTCAGAACGAAGAACGTTCATTTGTATTTACCCCATGTGACGGAGCACTTGAAAGACGGTATTCTTTCCGTTTTCTTAAAATCAAACGAAAGGATAATGCACGATTTCCCATAAAAATAAAGTCTTTACAGGCTGTTTGCGTTTCGGCTGTTGATATGTCTGATGCACCATCTCCGGATATTCCCGACAAAACACTTAAAAAGATATATGATATGTCAGTAAAAACGCTCAAAGAATGTCAGCAGGATGTTTTTGAAGACGGCCCGAAAAGAGACAGAAGACTCTGGATAGGGGACCTGAAATTACAGGCAATGACAGATTACGGTGTATTCAAAAATCTTGACCTTATAAAAAGATGCATATATCTTTTTGCAGGTGCAACAGGCAGTCACGAAATGGTGGCACCCTGTATTTTCCCCGATTCTCCCCCTTATGTTGACGAATGGACCTTCTGTGACTATTCCCTGTTTTTCATTTCCTGCCTTTATGACTGGTATAAAAACACGGGAGATATCAGTCTTGTTGAAGAGCTTTTCGATATAGCATATACGCAAATGCTTAAAGTATCCGAAAAATTCGATAAAGCAACGGGCATAATAGAGCTTCATCCCTTTATAGACTGGTGCCCTGACCTTGATAAAAAGACGGCACTTTTAGGTGTATATATCTATACATTAAGACAGTTAAGAGAGCTTTGTGAGCTTCTCGGAAAACCAACCGAAAAGACAGATTCCGAAATCAAATCGGCGAGTACCGCACTTCTTAGGTTCTTTGATAAAGAAAACGGGCTGTTCGTTTCCCCCTCGGGACAGATTTCTTATCATTCACAGGTATGGGCTGTTCTTTCGGGAATTATGAAAAAGGAAGATGCAATAAAGCTTCTTGAAAAAATCAAAGAAGCTGACACACCGTTTACAATGCGAACTCCTTATATGATGCACTATTATATTGAAGCACTTTGCTCTTCGGAACTAAAAAAAGAAGCGTTGGAGTTTATAAAAGAATATTGGGGTAAAATTTCCGATGCGGGATTCGACTGCTGTCCCGAAGTATTCAACCCCGATAATGAATTTGAATCTCCTTATAAGGCACCCGAAATCAATTCTGCCTGCCACGCATGGAGCTGTACCCCTGCTTACTGGATACCTAAGCTTTTACGAACAAATTAGAAAAAATCTTATGATTTATCAACTACCTCCCCCAATCTTGGGGGATCGGTGTTTCCTATATAATAAAAGAATAATGAGGGACTCTTCAGCATGAAGGGCTCCTCATTAATATTTTTCATATATTCTATAATGTTTCAGATAAATTAATTTATGATTTTTTGTTGACCTTGCAACGATAAACATTTATAATATATTATTAATTTAATGTGATAAAGTGCTGCTATACGGAGAAAAATTATGAGAATTGTAATTAAAATAGGTACATCCACACTTGCCCACTCTACGGGCAGACTTAATATCAGAAGAGTTGAGGAGCTTGTTAAGGTTATGAGTGACCTGAAAAACAGCGGTCATGAGGTAATTTTAGTTTCCTCGGGGGCTATCGGAATGGGTGCCGGCAAGCTCTCTCTTAAGGGGAAGCCCTCTGATATTCCGACCAAGCAGGCGGCAGCCGCTGTAGGACAGTGTGAGCTTATGTATACATACGACAAGCTTTTTTCGGAATATAATCATACCGTGGCACAGATACTTCTGACAGGCTCGGACTTCAAGAATGAAGAGCGTCACACAAATTTTACAAATACTATGATGCGTCTTTTGGAGCTCGATGTTCTTCCCATAATTAATGAAAACGATACGGTTGCAACAGACGAAATAAGCGTCGGGGATAACGATACACTTTCTGCTCTTGTTTCCGAAAGCATAAATGCAGACCTGCTTGTTCTTATGTCAGATATTGACGGACTGTATACAGCAGATCCGCATAAGGATGCATCAGCTTCTCTTATTCCCGAAATCAGAGAGCTTACACCCGAAGTTATGGCTCTCGGCGGAGATGCAGGCTCAACGCTTGGCACGGGCGGTATGAGAACAAAGCTTCATGCAGCCGAGATATGCACCGAAAACGGAACGGATATGATTATAACCAACGGACAGAATCCCAATATTTTATATGATATAGCAGACGGAAAATCTGTCGGAACAAGATTTATCGCAAAGGTGAAATAAAATGACAACACTTGAAATACTGAAATCTGCAAAAGCTGCAGTCAATACAATAGTAACTCTTTCAACGGACAAAAAAAATGAAGCTCTCCTTTCAATGGCAGATGCTCTTGAAGAAAATGCAGATGCAATACTTTCAGAAAACGCCCTTGACATTGAAGCAGCAAAAGGTAAGATAAGCGAGGTTATGATAGACAGACTCCGCCTTACACCTGACAGAATCAAGGGGATGGCAGACGGAATAAGAGATGTTGTGAAGCTTCCCGACCCTGTTGGTGAGGTCACAGATACGGTAATCCGCCCCAACGGTCTTGTAATAAAAAAGACGGCAGTTCCTATGGGTGTTGTTGCTATAATTTACGAGTCCCGTCCTAATGTTACATCGGATGCGGCGGCACTTTCCCTTAAAAGCGGTAATGTTTCCGTGCTTCGTTCGGGAAAAGAGGCTTTTCGTTCATCAAATGCCATAACAGAGGCTATGAGAAAGGGGCTTAAGAAAGCAGGTCTTCCCGAAAATCTTATAAATCTTATTCAGGACACATCAAGAGAAAGTGCAAACGAGCTTATGACAGCGGTGGAATATGTTGACCTTCTTATTCCCCGTGGCGGTGCGGGACTGATTTCAGCCTGTGTGGCTAATGCTAAGGTTCCCTGTATACAGACAGGTACGGGAATATGCCATATTTATGTTGATAATGAAGCAGATATTGAAAAGGCAGTAAGCATCATAAACAACGCAAAAACAAGCCGTCCTTCGGTTTGCAATGCTTGTGAGGTAGTTTTAGTCAACAAAGCGATTGCAAAGGAATTCCTCCCGATTCTCAAAGAAAAATTAACATCTGAAAGAGCGGCGGCAGGACTTACTCCCGTTGAGCTTCGTCTTGATGATTATTGCAGTACGGTTATTGACGGAACAAAAGCGGGCGAAAATGATTTTGATACAGAATTTTTAGATTATATTTTAGCGGTAAAAGCTGTTAATGATGTTTCCGAAGCAATTGAGCATATAAGTGCTCATTCAACAAAGCATTCCGATTGCATAATTACGGAAAATAAGGAAAATGCGTCTCTCTTTACTGCACTTGTTGATTCATCATCCGTTTATCACAATGCATCAACCCGTTTTACAGACGGCGGTGAATTCGGACTTGGCTGTGAAATCGGCATTTCAACACAGAAATTACACGCAAGAGGCCCTATGGGACTTAAAGAGCTTACCACCTACAAATATATAATTTCAGGTGACGGACAGATAAGATAAGGAGTGAAGATTATGACATACAAATTCGGTTTTATCGGTGCCGGTAATATGGGAGGTGCATTACTTCAGGCAGCGGCAAAGGGCAACCCCCATATAAAAATTTCTGTTTTTGATGTATTCACGGATAAGGCAATTGAATACTCTCTTAAATATGAAAATGTTGAAAGTGTCAGCCTTGAAAAAACAGTAACAGAAAGTGAATATATTTTTATCGGTGTAAAGCCTCAGATGTTGGCTGAATTATTTTCTGACATCGCTCCCCTTTTTGCTGAATGTGACCCCGTTATCGTTTCAATGGCGGCAGGCACTTCAATCGAAAAGCTCTGCTCCCTCTCCGGTAAAGAGATGCCCGTTATAAGAATAATGCCCAATACCCCTGCTCTCATCGGAGAAGGTGTGCTTCTTTACTGCAGTAATGAAGCAGTTGACGAAAATCAGCTCGATTTCTTCGTAAATGCAATGTCGGGTGCAGGTCTTCTTGATAAAATTGATGAAAATAAAATTGATGCGGCAAGTGCGGTTTCGGGCTGCGGCCCTGCTTTCGCTTATATGTTCATTGAAGCTCTTGCAGACGGTGCCGTTGAATGCGGTGTCCCTCGTGACAAAGCTATGATGTATGCGGCAAAAATGCTTTCGGGCTCTGCCGATATGGTGCTTCAAACAGGAAATCACCCCGGAGCACTTAAAGACGCTGTATGCTCACCCGGAGGCACAACAATTGCAGGTGTTCACGCCCTTGAAGACGGTGGCTTCAGAAGTGCTGCAATGAATGCGGTGACAAGTGCTTATAAAAGAACACTCGAGTTGAAATAAAAACTCAAAACACCATTAATAAATCAGAAAAAAGCCTGTATCAAAAAGACATCATAACAAGATGCTTTGATACAGGCTGATTTATTTATCTACTGCAAAAATGTTTTGCACAAATACCAAAATTAATTGTTACCGATAACCATATTTTTTCTTTTTCTAAATAAAAGTATGATAATGATACAGATTACCGGAAATACTGATATTTTCAGGGCGATGTCATATATATTATTATCTGCTTCAACACTTTCAGCATCTAACTTTTGTACATAAGAACCCGCATTAACAGAACCGCTATTTACATTCGCATCTCCGCTGATGAATTTTTCAGTTAAGACTTCACAAACTTCTTTTATTGAATATTTTTTTCCGTTTTCGAGTTCCGTTAAATCAGGACGATTGCAAAAAGGAATAACATAACTTTCATTATCAGAAAAACAGCCTATAAAAGAAGTATGGAATTGTGCAACCTCAAAACAAATATATGTTTCCGTAGAAGCATCAGTGCTATTTACCGATTCAGCAACTGTTTCATTCGTATTTAATATATTCTTAACAAAACGTGACTGAGTCAAAGCAGCTTGTTCCGTTTCAGTTTCCAATGTGCTATAACCTAATATATGCCATTCATCATTTATTTTTCCTATTTTTTCAACCCAGCCGTGTTCATCCGAAACGAGCCACTTATATTCACCTGATACAATTTCATTTATTTTATCAGGGTTTTCAGAAAGCTCTGATAAATCAGACACTGAAATTGAGAAAAGCTTATAAGGACTTAATGAAGAAGCTTCTGTCATTGATGTAACACTATCAGCTGTAATATATATATTCTCGTCTATTGCATCAAAATCCAATAATTTTTCAATTTCAGCAAACTCGACAGCATCATACATATATTCAATTTCTGCCGCATATACACTTTCAGAATATATAATTGGTGACATAAAAAAACAAAAAACAAAAGAAATAAGCATAAATATTGCGCGTTTATTCATAAATATAGCCCCCCTTTTTATACTACAAACACTGTACCGTCATATATTCTATCATTGTAATTCCCATTACAAAATTCTGAAAACAAACAATGATGACGTGTTCCGTCCCAAGGATCAAAATAATCAATATAGTACAATAATCCTGAGCTATTATCAACAAATTGAGTACCGTATATTACTACCATATGTCCACCGACTCTATTTCCGCCGGAATAATAGCCGCCCGCTGCCTGAACAGCAAATCCGTTTCTTAAGCTGTTAACTATTTGAGAAAAATTCCATGTTGAAAAAGTCTGATTATAATTTCTTCTGTTATTTGATACATATTGAGAAGCTCTAACACTTTCATCAAGTGTACCGCCTTCATTAACTAAGCTTTCTTTTATGAAAATAACAACATCATACTGTGTACGTGTTGCATTCGAAAAAACATTTCTACCACTAATTTCAGCACAAGCAGCCCAGCACCAATTTGATTGCGCCTGAACAACTTCAACAATATTTACACCATGGTATTGCGTAGTAGCATTAACAGAATTCGTCAATGGAACAAAGCATAGTAGCATAGTTAGCAAAAAAATAATTACCTTTTTTTATCATAATTAACCTTCCTCTCTTGTTATAAACAAAAAATTAACAATAAAAAACATTGGTATCAACTCCATAATCATTATACAAAGGAAATTTTTTTTAATCAAGATATCACAATACGCGTTTTTGCATTATTTTTAAGCATTTTTGCAAAAAAAAGCTGTACCAAATCATTGGTACAGCAAAAAATGCTTAGTTTCTTGAATTTGAGGTTGTGCGAAGAGTTACGTCGTGGTAGCCGCCCTCTACAATGCTTACGGAAGAAACAAGTGTAAGTTTTGCTTTTTCCTGAAGCTCGGGGATTGAAAGAGCACCGCAGTTGCACATTGTAGATTTAACCTTATAAAGGCTCTTTTCGACATTATCGTGAAGAGGACCTGCATAAGTTACATAGGAGTCAACACCCTCTTCAAATGAGAGCTTTGTGCTGCCGCCAAGGTCATATCTCTGCCAGTTTCTTGCTCTGTTAGAGCCTTCACCCCAATATTCCTTAACATAAGCACCGTTAACCATAAGCTTGTTTGTGGGGCTTTCGTCAAAGCGTGCAAAGTATCTGCCGAGCATTACGAAGTCTGCACCCATAGCAAGTGCGAGAGTAATGTGATAATCGTGAACAATACCGCCGTCGGAGCAAACAGGAATATAGATACCTGTCTTTTCATAATATTCGTTTCTTGCATTAACAACATCAATAAGTGCAGTAGCCTGTCCTCTGCCTATACCCTTAGTTTCACGGGTGATACAGATTGAGCCGCCGCCGATACCGACTTTGATGAAGTCTGCACCTGCTTCTGCAAGAAAAAGGAAGCCTTCCTTATCAACAACATTACCGGCACCGACCTTTACTGTATCGCCGTACCTTTCGCGAATCCACTTGATTGTATTTGACTGCCAACAGGAATAACCCTCAGAGGAGTCGATACAAAGAACATCAGCACCTGCTTCAACGAGAGCGGGAACACGCTCGGCAAAGTCACGGGTATTTATACCTGCACCTACTCTGTATCTCTTGTCATTATCCAGAAGCTCATTGGGGTTACGTTTATGCTGAGCATAGTCCTTACGGAAGACAAAATACATAAGGTTACCGAAATTATCAACAATGGGAAGAGAATTGAGCTTATTATCCCAGATAATGTCATTTGCTTCCTTAAGCGAAGTTTGGGCGGGAGCAGTAACAAGCTTATCAACGGGAGTCATAAACTCAGAAACCTTGAGATCGGAACTCATACGGCTGACACGGTAATCACGGGAAGTCACGATACCTAAAAGCTTGCCGTTTGCAGTTCCGTCATCGGTAATTGCAACTGTGGAGAAGCCGTTAAACTCTTTGAGATCGATAACATCCTGTAAAGTGTGGTCGGGAGTAAGGTTGGAGGCACTTACAACAAAGCCTGCCTTATAATTCTTAACACGGGCAACCATAGCAGCTTCGTCTTCAATGGACTGTGAACCGTAGATAAATGACATACCGCCTTCTTTTGCGAGTGCAATAGCAAGAGTATCGTTTGATACGGACTGCATAATAGCGGATATCATAGGAACATTAAGCGAAATTTCGGGTTCTTCACCCTTTTTGAATTTAACAAGAGGTGTTTTCAGCGAAACATTTGAGGGTATGCAGTTTTCGTCTGTGTAACCGGGCACTAAAAGATATTCGCTGAAGGTATGTGAAGGTTCACTGTAATAAAAAGCCATAAATAAATCTCTCCTTAATCCTTACTTTTCATTATATAATATCACAAGTAAATTTTATAGTCAATTGTGTAATCTTTTATTTATTTATGTTGATTCGGTGATTTTTTTGTGATATATTCATTAATACATAATTGGTTAAAGGAAGTAAGCTGAAATATGCCCGGTATCGGTACAATTGTCAATGTAATCGCTGTTATTGCAGGCGGTATTATAGGAATGATTTTCGGTAAAAAAATAAAGTCCGACACAAGAGATTCTCTTATGAAGACGGCAGGGGTTGCCGTTATATTTATAGGTGTATCGGGAGCATTGACGGGACTTCTGAAAGTAGCCGAGAATAATACACTCACCACATACGGTGCACTTATGATGATAGTATCTCTTATCATAGGCACTCTGACAGGCGAAATTATAAAAATCGAAAAAAGACTTGACCGTTTCGGAGAATGGCTTAAAACAAAAGCAAAAGCCACGGAAGACGGAGGTTTCGTGGGTGCATTCGTAAATACCTCTCTTGTTATATGTGTTGGTGCTATGGCAGTCGTAGGTGCAATAGAAGACGGAATCGGCGGAAATCCCGCAACGCTTTTTGCAAAAGCACTCCTTGATTTTTTAATAGTAATTATTATGACATCAACACTCGGCAAGGGCTGTATTTTTGCGTTTATTCCCATAGGAATTTTTCAGGGTTCCGTTACGGCTCTTTCAAAATTTATGGAGCCGCTTTTATCAATGGGCACGGTAATTTCAGATATGTCCCTTGTGGGAAATGTTCTTATTTTCTGTGTAGGCATAAATATCTGCTTCGGTAAAAAATTCAATGTGGGAAATATGCTTCCCTCTCTTATTGTAGCAATTATTTATTCGGTTATAAATTTTTATATATGAGGTGACACAAAAATGGGTAAAATAGTAGCTCTCGGCGGCGGACGCTTTGACAACGGTGAAATGGATAATGTAACAGAGCATATAATTTCTCTTACAGGCAAAAAGAATCCGTTTATTCTCATTATCCCTACAGCAAGCTTTGATAATATGGATGAAAACGACGATGTATTACTCTGCTTCAAAAAATTCGGCTGTACAACGGACATTCTCTTTCTTACGCACGAAGATGTGACGGAGGCTGTTATAAAAGAAAAAATCAGTTCTGCTGACGGCATTTTCGTTCAGGGCGGAAATCTTAAGTTCTTAATGGACACATGGAAGGCTACGGGGACAGATAAATACTTACTTGAAGCTTATGACAGAGGAACTGTTCTTTCGGGTGCGTCATCGGGTGCTATGTGCTGGTTTAAGGAAGGCTATGATGACTGCATAGACGGTCAGTTCGTGTTTGTTCCCTGCCTTGATATTATCCCCTATATCAACTGCCCCCACTACCAAAGTGAATACTGGCAGACCTTTGAACAAGCCATTATCGGAAAAACAGTTTCGGGTATAGCCTGTGACAACGGTGCAGGCTTTTGTATAAATGACGGGGTATATTACACCGTGGCAGGCAACGAAGACGGCGACTGCTATTTCTATGATGTAAATGATAATTTCAAGAAAACAAACATAAATCATAATCCCGAAATTCTTAAAACCCTATAAAAAAATGCAGACACAAAGCTATATAAAAAATAGCCTTGTGCCTGCTTTTATATTTATTCTACTTCGTCCTTTGTTTTTGTTTCTTTTTTGTCCTTTTCTTTTAAAAGCTTTAAGTCTTTTATGATTACATCAAGTCTTTTCAGTATCATTGTAGCTGTGACAACAAGAACAACAGAACAACCCAATACAGCTGCCGCAGACAATTGAGCTGCATCATTCGGAGAGCCGGCAATAACAAGGCCAATCCACGAAGCAAATAAAAAAATGGCAATTAGAAGTACAGCAGTCATATCGATTGTCCCTTTCTGCTTTTATGAAGCAGTTCCTCCGGTATTGTTTTTTCCATACACGGTACCATAATAAATATAATTAGTTGTGATTGTAAAGTCTTCATAAAATTGGCCTGTGCAATGCTGTTCATCCATTCCCACTATAAAATTTATGCCCACAGACACACCACTTGTGCTCACCGAATAAGCAGGCACAATATTTATTGTTGTATGCCCATAACATGCATCAAGATACAATCGCGCATTATTGGAACGATTTGTCAGCAAAAATGTGCCATATCCGTCAAAAGCAAAATGTGTCAAATTGTTGTCATAATCATACAAACCAACAGCAAATTTAGCAGAAATACTACTTGGTTTGCTTGTAGAATACTGCCAAGATTCAGTTTGATAATATGTTGTCGAAGAAGAAGTGGTAACCGGAGTAAGTGCGGTATACACCTTATTGTCACTGTCAGAAAAATATGTAAACTTATCACTCGTAGAAGAACCATATGCAACAGCAACCATATCTACTATACTAAAAAATGGTATTCTACTCCAACACCATGAAAAACTAAAACGACAATAATACATATTGGCACTATTTTCAACTTTATAATAACTATCCATGTACCTTAATATCGTGGACATAGTTGCAGTAGATATTGATTTAATTGTATTTTCCGGAATACTTTTTAATTTTGCCGCTTGTCTCAATTCGATTATTTCATTTTTAGAATATCCATACAATCGCAAGGTTTCATCATCCAGCGCAGCTCTTTTTCGAATTTCTTCTTCATAATTGAAATTTCTGATTTCGGATATTTCCTGTTCTGTAAAGCCTTCATTTAAAAGCTCATCATCAGACATTGAGACAATTCGATTATATGCATCCCATTCATTTATTTCTATTACTTTATCAGAGATAATATTTCTTCTATCATCAGCATTTACGGAAACAGTTAACACAGAAAGCAAAAACATAAAAACAAATACCAGTGAAAAAATTTTTTTAATACTCATCATTTTCCCTCCTAAAAAATATGGTTAAATATAAAATGCATTACCACATAGTTCACACCTCCTTTATTTAAATTAGAAGCCCATCAAATCTCTTTTGTATTGCTTCTACTCATATAAACAAATCAAAAGTTAAAAAGTGGACAAAATAAATAAAACTTTTTTTGTCCACGAAATGAAAGCTAAATTGTTTATATATGTGAAGACACAAAAAGGCGGTGTTGCTGATGTGGTAATTCATATATCAACAAACAAATTTACATAAAAAAGGAGAATAATTATGACTATAAAAAGCAGAATTTTTACAATATTAACTGTCGTTGCAATGCTTACCTGTACAATAATTCCTGTAAATGCCGCCCAAAATACGGATGAATATATCGAACACACAGAAACAATTTACTTTGACAATATCAATGTTGCTGTCAAAGACAATGAAGAATTGTTACTCACAGCATCAAATGATGCAAATGTTTTCACAAGAATTTCGGCAAACAAAGACATCGACACATTAAATGAATATTTCGAAAAATATGAAGCAACCGAAGCGACAATAGCTGAACAAATGTCAAAGGGGACTTTATATGCACTCAGCTATACCGAAACACCGTTAGTTTATGTTGAAGATCATTACGAAAGAGCAACAACAAAAGCATACACCAGTGCACTCGGTACAGATCACTCACAGGGATATCTGACAATTTGCTCTATGGTATTAGATTCGGGGACACAGAATGCTGTAGGCGATAATCTGTATCTTGGTCTTACAATCGGTGAATGGACGGGAAATAATCTTGTGAACGGCGAGACCTCTCCGGCATCGGGATATGATTCCGTTATCCAGGTTATGGATGAAGGTTTTACTGTTGGAGATCACCTTATGGGTGCTGAGTATAAAAACTTAACCGGTACAGTAGAAGGTGTTGAGGGGCAGGACTTTCATTCTTCAATAATTACTATAGGCAATGACGAATACTTAGTGCACTATAAAATAAAAGATGATCCGCTTGGGACAAGAAGATTAGCATCATTCTCGCTCACATCCGAATACTTTGGAGCAAAACCCGGTACAACTCGCAGTTTTTACAGTGTATATATACACACATGGAAAGAAATAGAGTTTGATTTTTCTATTATGCAGGGCTCCGGTGCAAATATTGAATTGGGTACAGATGTAATAAAAATAGCAGTCGGCGGAGAAAGAACATTATTAATTGACCCGAGTATTGCAGAAAAATCTTGGGCTCTTGCCGCTAATGTCGCCTTTGATTTTTAACAACTTTTGGGAGGAAACCGTGAAAAGAACAATAAAAAAGTTAGTCTTTGAAATCGCAAAATATTTAATTATATCGCTTACAATATTCGGAATTATAAAAGGTCTTTATTATATAAGCGGAGTGGACCCTGGCTCCTTAAGCAGTTATTCGTCCGAGAATTCTGCTGTTGGTGCAGAAAACTTCACTCATTTAACCTTTACAAGGTATCCGAACTATGAATTTACAATTCCGAAGGATGATGTAACCGATAGCGAAATATGGATTTTTGAAGCAAACAATAACCGTATTTTTTCTGCACTGCATTTACCGAACCGATACAAGCGAACACATTATGCCCATGCTTCAACAAATAATCCCATAGGCTACATTTACTGTGATTTACATGCAGTCGAAACAGAACACACAGACCAAAAAGACTCCGTTGTTATTTTTTATTCAAACAACAACTGTCAGGCAAATTCTTACAGCTACACAGTTAAAACCATATCCGGTAAAGAAACAGAAAAAACAGGCAAAATTAATCCTTACAACGGATTTGCTTTTATTGTACCTTTGATATACAACAACGAATTGTGGCAGGAAGAACTTCTCAATATTGTTTTCTATAATATTGACGGCAACATTGTTTACGAGGAGGACTTCACAAAATGAAAAAATTCATAAAAAAAGTTTTGTTTGAAACGGTAAAGTATCTGCTGATTACTGCCGTTTTATGGGGAATTGTTTTTGTCTGTTATTCTCTTAACGGCATAAGTGACACAAAGATATACAGCTACACACTCGAAAATTCCGAAGTGGGTGCAACATCATTTTTACCGTATAATCCTACTTACTATTACAATTACCGATTCTTCATATCGGAGGAGCCGGACAAGGATACGGAAATACGGATATTCGAAGCTACAAACCTTAGACTTTCAGAGTTTTTCCCTCTTTTCCGTCCGAGATATAAAAGCTATCTGACGGCAACAACAGACAAAACCGTGGGCTCTTTATATTTTCAGCTTGAGGGCTCAGCCGAAGGTGTAAACGATGTTCCGAACACCATTCTGCTGTATTATTCAAATAATAAGGAACAGATATCGGAAGTCAGATATACCGTTAAAAATCTCGATACAGGTGATATTGAAGAACTGACAGAAACAATTAATCCGTACAACTGCTTTGCCGTGATTATTCAATGTGTTTTCAATCACGATAACAATCACTATGATGTTCTTGAGGCTTCATTTTATGACCGAGAGGGAAATCTTGTTTTTGAAGACATAAGAAGCAATTAATTCTACATTTTGCAGAAGGAAAGAGGCAATATTATGCTGACCGTATTATTGAGTGTAATTGAAAACGACAATTACAGAGATAAATTTGAAGAAATATATAACAGCTACAGAAAACAGATGTTTTTTATGGCAAGAAGCATTCTTAACAATGATGCGGATGCAGAGGATGCCGTTCATACTGTTTTTCTTCAGATTGCAAAAAAATATATTTCGTCAATTGTAAAAATTGAGAATCCCACAGATTTAAGAAATTATCTTCTGACTGCCGTAAAAAATACAGCTCTCAACACTATTCAGAAAAACAACAGAATAATACAGGTCAGCGATATTGCCTATGAGAATAACAAATACGCTTCTGATGATGAATTTACAGAATACATTATTGCAAAATTTGAGGCCGAAAAAGTGCTTACTGCAATAAAAAATCTGGACAGTACATACAAAGATGTATTATATCTGCATTTTGTGTTTGAATTACCGCCGAGGGATATTGCAAAACAATTAAACAGAAAAACAGACACGGTAAAAAAACAGATAATGCGCGGTAAAAATATTCTGTTAAACAATCTGCAAGGAGGAATGACAGATGAATGATTCAAGGCTTATATTCAACAGTTTGCTACAGCAGGCAGTAAGCGAAGACTACAGCTTCGTTCCGAGAGAAATTGAAATTGAACATAAGTTTTCAGAAAAATTTAACAAAAAAATTTCAGCAATTTCTTTTCCCGATGAGTTTTCATTATTCCCTCCGTTCAAAAGAAAAAACATTTTACTGCTGACAGCAGTAATTCTTCTGTTGCTTTTTACTATCGGCTGCTCCGTACCGCAAATCAGAAATACCGTAAAAAATTACTTTGATGTTGAATATAAAAGATATTTTACAGTTTACTGGAACAGCTCCGCAATAGGAAATGAGCTTGACAAAAAATATCTGCCGACTGAAATACCTGACGGCTACTCAGAGATTCACAGTGAAAAAACCGAAAACCGTTTTTATACTATTTACGAAGGCACAAACAATATTGACGGCTACCGAAAAATAGAATTTATTCAAGCTTTAATTCCGGAAAACGGAGTTTCTTTTTACAAAAGATGGGGTACACTCAAAGAAATAGATATTGGCAGTATTGAGGGATATGTATACACCTCTTACGGTACAGATTATGTTATCTGCCAATATAACGGCTTCGTTTTTGAAGCTGTTTGCCACGGAAATGTTGAATTAAACGATGTTTTCGAGATGCTGAAATCATTAAATCCTGTTGAATAACAGAAAATTTGAGGGGCACCTTTTTTTTCGGTGTCCCTCCTCCGTTTAAAATATTTTAATGGTTATATGTATTTTTTCTGCCGGTGACAATTCTGCAGAAGGTTCTGCCGGTGAAGGTATGGAAACGCTGGATATAGCCTCTGAATTTTACACCCGTTGCGATTTCTGCACCGTAGGTGTCACCGCTGTCCTTTATCTTTTTAATATCGGCAAGGGTAAACATATTATACCAACGCTCAACACGGGATATATACTTTGAAGTATCCTTTTCGTCAACTGAAATTATTCTGTAGCCGTACTGTGAAGAGAAGCGGTCGTTCTGACTTCTTGTGCTTAAGGAATTTACTATATCAATTCCCTTATGTCTTACACCGAATGCGTTTGTGTGGTCGTGTCCCGAAAATACTGCAAGAACATCGCCTTTTTCAACCATAGCTTCAAACTGACCGAAATTTTCACCGCCCGAACAGGGTGTTTCGTTAAGCGTGCCGAAATTCACATTATCGGGACTGAACATATAATATTCACCCTTATTGATTATATGCTCAAAGGAATAAAATCTTTTTTTATGGCACTTTTTCAGAGCATCGTAAACCTCAGGCACAATAATATGCTGAAAACCGAGAGAATACACAACATTTCCGCCGTTTTCATTTTTAATTTTATCCGACTGATTTTTATACCACTCTACATCTTCCTTACTCATACAGCCATAGTACCTGTCTTTATCGTAATCCCCCGAATCGAATACCCAGAGATTGAATTTAACGAGCTTTTCATCAGCGGATAAAACGGGAACATTGTATGTACCGCAGGAAAAAGGCTTTTCACCGTCAGCGTTTTTTACATGGCACTCAAAGGAACTGTAATACAGCATAAGTTCTTCTCTTGACATTGCACCCACCTCGGAATCGTGATTTCCGAAGGTAACTGCGGCTGCAATACCGTAACGGGAAAATATTGCCATAAGTCTGTCAATATAACTCTTCGTTTCCGAAGCATCATCATAATTATGAACATTATCCCCTGTTATAACTGCGATATCGGGAAGCTCTTTTTTGCAAGCCTGTTCAATAAGCCACAAGGAGGCTTTTATATTATCAGCGGATAAGTGAGTGTCGGTTATATGCATAACCTTAAGATTTCCGTCTTTATTGAATTTTATTGTTTTCTGCTTTGACATAATATCACCTATACTAAAAACCGCATCAAAACAATGTTCAATGCGGTCAGCTTATCAGAATTTGATTTTCTTGAGGTTTTCCATTGAGGACTTTTCTTCACCGTTTTCTATTTTCTTGATAAAGTTCCATATCTGCTCATTAACGGGAGTGGGAACACCGTATTCCTTGCCCTGCTTTACTATGTAACCGTTGAAGATATCAATTTCGGTCTTTTCGCCTCTGTCAAGGGACTGGAGAGTTGACGGACGCACATCACCGAATTTTTTACCTACAATTGTTACAAGAAGCTTTGCAATTGAATTGAACCAATTTGCATCTGAAATAAGAAGAAGATTATAGTTAAGAACCGTAGCATACGGAGGAACCTTAAGCCCCATCTTCTTTGCTACATATGTAGCTTCTCTTGCAATCTGTAAGAAGATAGATTTAGCGGCATCATCTGAAAGCATTACACCTACACATTCACCCGTAAGAGGAGCAATTGAATTGATACAGGAATTGATAATAAGCTTTGAATAAAGCTGTGCATCAATATTATCAACGACCTTTGTGGGAAGAACAGCTTTGTATATCTCGCCGAGCTCCTTTATTTTTGTGTCAATAACACCTGTTACTCTGCCTATTTTAAGCTCACCGCTTGAAGTTACATTCACATCTCCGTTCGGAAGCATTGTGGCACCGAAGCCTATCATACAGCCCGCAGTTTTATCAACACCTACAACATCGGAAAGAATCTTTGTGCATATACCGTTTTGCATTGACATAAAAATGCCGTCTTCTTTTACATGGGGAAGCATTTTTTCTGCAACGGGAGCCAATGCAAAATACTTAGTTGCAATAATGCAGACATCATATTTTTCAGTAAGCTCATCAGGGCTTTCAAAAACATTGAATTTTTGCGTGTGATTACCGATTGCACCTGTAAGGGTGATACCCTCTTTACGGATCTTTTCGGCTCTTTCGTGATTTGCCTCAACAATATCAATATCATAGCCTTTTTCTCTGATCATTGTAGCAGTTGTTCCGCCTATTGAGCCTGCACCGATAAGTATAAGTTTCATAATAATATCTTCCTCCGCATCATATTACTATATATAATAAATTAAATATGCTTTCAAGTCAAGATTTTTACACTTTTTCCCACAATTACAACGGATTTGTATTATTGATTATAAGACGCACTTATGTTAAAATAATAAAAAAGCATAAAGGAGAGAAAGTCTGAAAACAAAAACGATTGAGAGGAAGTAAAAAAGAGTGCAAAAAGACAAGGCACCCGAAAAAGTGTCTTTAAGAAAATTTACAAATTGCAAAAAATGTGGTATAATTTACGTGGCGCAGGGCGTCACGATATAGCCTTGCCGTTGCAGAATAAAGATAGCCTCCTCCACGGAAACAGCTCGATGTTCCGGCGGAGTGTCGTATGAGTGAGCATAAAGCTCGGCTTTGTAGGGCTCTTTCTTTTTCAGAATGTTGTAGATAGCTGTAAGCAATGTTCTGGCAATGGCAATAATGGCTTTTTTGTGACCTCTGCGTTTCTTTAATGCAGAGTAACGGTTGTAGATTTCAGGATGCTTGTTTTTAGCTTTAACAGCGGCTAAAGCACACTGAACTAATAGAGGCTTGATATAAACACCTGCACGACTGATGCGAGTAGTTTTCTTCTTGCCTGCACTTTGGTCATTTTGAGGAGTCAAGCCAGCCCAAGAGCAAAGGTGCTTTGACGTAGGAAAAACCGACATATCCACACCAATTTCACCGATTACCGAAATGGCGGAAAATGTGGATATGCCCGGAACAGTACAGACAAGTTCGATTTCAGATATATATTTCTCGGCGGTAGACAAAATTAGAGACTGCAGATTCAACTTGCACAAATCCAAATTGCTCATATGTTCACGAATAATACGGAGTTTTTCAGCTTGCTCTGGACAAAATTCACCATCAATAGCTTCAAGTATTTCCTCATCGGTTGCTTTCATACGTTTTGTTCTGAAAGCAGACACATCAGAGATTTTCTCTGACGGATTTGCAAGGATATGACCGATGATGTTTGAAGAAGCTTTGCCGAAAACATCCGAGAAAACGCTGTCAAGCTTCAAGTTGGAAACGGTTAAGCAGTTTTGTGCACGGTTCTTTTCTCCGGTGGTAAAGTTTGTGAGTTTTGTGTGGTAGCGCACTAAATCCCGAAGCTGACGGATGTCTGCAGGTGGAATGAAGCTTCCCGAAACCAAATCGTGCTTAAAAATATCTGCAATCCATTTTGCGTCCTTTTTGTCGGTTTTCTTACCTCGAATTGCTTTGACATATTTTGGGTGTGCCAAAACAATTTTGCAATCGGTTTCGAGGATGTTGTAGACAGGAATCCAATATTTTCCTGTAGATTCCATACAAACATCCTTGCAGTTGTTTGCCAAAAGCCAAGATAACAGCTCACGGATACCTTTTGTAAAGGTTGAAAAGCGATGGCTTTTGTAGGTGGTAACTCCGTTGACGGTTGTGGCAATACAAGCGTATACAAAATCTTTATGAACATCCAAGCCACAACAAATGGGGTAAACGATTTTGAGCATAATACCGTCCTCTCATATGTTTTTTGAGAAAACAAGCATTGACTGACTGCTCACTGAAAAACGAGTAGTTTGTCTCTCCAAAGATAAGTCTACGGGGTACATTGCCCCACATATTTGTGCTTGAAAGAGCAGTCGGTACACATAATTATGCGGTTCGGCTTTTGCCGTGCCCACTCACCTCCACGTACTCTGTAGTGTGCCTGTTCCCTCAAGCATATTTTAACAGAAAATTTTAATGCTGTGTAAAGGCACTACTTTTTAATTTCCTTTTGTGCCTTGTAGCTCAGCGGAAAGGAATGGTCATAATTATGATAAAGTCATTTGCAGGTAAAACTCCCGTTATTGATGAAAGCGTTTTTGTTGCTGAAAATGCATCAATTATCGGTGATGTTACAATAGGAAAAGGCAGCTCAATATGGTATAGTGCAGTTTTAAGAGGCGATATGTGTGCTATTTCCATCGGTGAAAATTCAAATATTCAGGATAATGCAACAGTACATGTGGGAATGAAAGACCCTGCAGTTATCGGAAACGGCGTTACGGTCGGTCATAATGCTCTCGTTCACGGTGCGAAAATCGGAGATAACGCACTTATCGGTATGGGAAGTGTTGTACTTGACGGTGCGGTTATCGGTGAAAACTCCATAGTTGCAGCAGGTGCGGTTGTTACTGCAAAAACTGTAGTCCCACCCAATTCTCTCGTTGCAGGTGTTCCCGCAACCGTTGTAAAAGAACTCTCCCCACAACAGATAATGGGCAATAAAATGAATGCTATGGGATATGTAACGCTCGCAAAAAAACACATAGAGGAAAAAGAATAATTGAATAAATTTCAACAGGTGTAAGCTTACTTTTTTGAGGTAAACTTACACCTGTTTTTAATTATTCTTAAGATATAAATATGCCTTAAGTATTGCTGTCTGTGTTTTTCCGTCGGGGATGTTGCCTTTCATAATTTCTTCAACTGCTTCTTCAAGGGACATTTTCTCCACACCCACAAATTCGTCATCATCGAGATTTTGTTCGCCCTTTGTAAGCCCTGTTGCAAGGTACATATGAATCACTTCATCGGAATATGCACAGGTGGGATAGAATTCACCGAGATATATCATTTTTTCTGCACTGTAGCCCGTTTCCTCTTTAAGCTCACGAAGAGCCGCTTCAAGGTGGGGCTCTGCCTTTGAATCAAGCTTGCCTGCCGGAATTTCAGTAAGCACTTTTGAAAACGGATAACGAAACTGCTTTTCAATAATTATGTTACCGTCATTATCAAGCGGTACAACACAGGCGGCTCCCACATGCTTTATATATTCTCTTTTTGACTGATGTCCGTTAGGAAGAACTATATTGTCACTATAAACATCAAGAAGCTTTCCCTTGAAAACATTGGTTGAATCAATCTGCTTTTCAAAAAGATTATCCATTATTTTTCTCTCCTTATCAGATGTGTTGCAATTGCGGCACCCGTACCGATAACAGCTGCGGCACCTGCACCGATAAGAAGCTTTATTTTTGTTTCTTCACACTCGTCTGCATCCCAGAGATGTGCTGCACGGCTTAAGAGATTATCTCCGCAAAGTTCCCAGTATGTAAGATTATATGTCTTGAAATTTTCGGGGTCGTTTTCATCAAATTCAAACACTCTTACGCCTCTTAAGTGATTACCGTAGCAACGGAAAGAAGCACAGGAGGTCTGAATAACTTTTATTCCGTCATGCTCTCCTATAAAATTATTTGTGTGGTCATGTGCATAAACTATAGCCTTCACATCACCCATTTCCTGTAAAGCTTCAAGCTGACCGTAATTTTCGTGAAGCACACACATCTGCTCACCTAAATGTCCGTGTGCCTTTTCGGGGTCAAGCTTTACATATTTAATAATCTCGCCCTTTTCATAATAGGGCACAGCAAGGGGGTCGTCCTTGTCACATTCAATCTGCAAGGATGCACTTTCGGGCATAGGAATATGCTGGAACATAAGTGACGGCAAGGGCTTGCCGCCGTTTTCCTCACGAAGCTCGGCACTTACCCTCTTATACCATTCAATAGTTTCGGGAAGTACTGCTTCGTAGCATTTTTTTGTTTCCTTATTCTCACCTGCACAGTCAAGCATCCAGAGATTAAAAAGCTTCTTTTCCCCGTCGGAGGAATATATGGGCATATTGAATGTATCAACATCAACGGTTTTGTCGGGATTGTCAAGTCCCACACACATTGAATAGGAGCGGTAAATGTCTGCCTGCTCGTCCTTTGTCATCATATTTACATCATCGTGATTACCGTAAATCATTGTAAAAGGAATTTTTCTCGCTTCGAGGGGCTTACAGATATGAGAAATAGCGGTTTTCATTCTCGCATATTCTTTTTCCTTTGTGTGCACAACAACACGGGAGCCGAAACGAGCATCCTTAAGGTGATTCCCGAGAATATTATCTCCTGCAAACACAACAAGATCGGGCTTTACCGTATCATAAGCCTTGTTAAGCATTCTTACCATGGTGTGACGCACAAAATGCAGGTCCTGCGGGTCAGCCACCTGCATAAGTACAAATTTTCCGTTTTTATTGAATTTAAGCTTATCAGTCTGCATTGTTACTTGCCTCCATACAACAGTCTACTACAAGAATTGCCGAAAGTGCAAGAAGCTCATCCTTCGGGTCTCCGATATAAATGGCATATGTATCTCCCCAGGAGAGCCATTCCTTTGACAGATGTGCTATTTCGATTCCGTTTCTCATTACCTCATATTCATGGGCAAAAAAGTCACCCTTTATAGTAATGCCCCAATCGGGAATTGAATACTCATGCTTGAAAAAAGTGAAATTCTTCACAATTTCCACAGCCTCATTTCCCATAACGGATATTTCATACTTGGGAAGAAAGGTCATAAGTCTTTGCTTTATAAAAATAACCTCATTTTCATTTCTGTCAGTAATATGAAGCTTTTTACCGAGAGATATAAATTCACCCTCTGCCTTATACTTTATATCACCGTTTTCATCATAGATATTGAATTTATCCTTTAATGAGAAAATCTTTTGCTTAATATACAGTTTCATAAGCTTCCCCCGTATTCTTATATATTTTTCTCTTTATTCGCCGAATCTATCATCTGCTGTGCGGATCTTATATGGACTTCATCGGCTTCGCTTCCGTATGTCATTCTCGCAAGCTCATAGGGACGGTCATTTTCAGAAAGCTCCCTGATTCTCGTATAGGTTTTTCCGTCAACAACCTCTTTATAAAGGAATTTATGACTGTCTGCAAATGCCGCAATCTGTGCAAGGTGTGTAATGCACAATATCTGCGAATTTTTTGATACCTCGTAAAGCTTTATTGCAATGCGTCTTGCCGCAGAGCCACTGACACCCGTATCTATTTCATCAAAGATAAGAGTATCTGCCCCGCCCTCTTTATTGAGAACATTTTTCATAGCAAGCATTATTCTTGAAAGCTCACCGCCGGAAGCTACCTTGCCGAGTGGCTTTGGCTCTTCACCCGGATTTGCAGAAATAAGAAATTCAACAGTATCTGTACCCTTTTCGTTAAGCTCACATTCATTTATTCGGGCAACGAATTTACACGATGGCATATCAAGAAAACTCAGCTCGTACTGCACGGCGGCAGATAACCTTTTTGCCGCTTCTTTTCTTCTTGATGAAATAACCTCTGCTTTTTCCTTGCAAAGAGTGAGTACTTGGGCAAAAAGAGAATTAAGCTCCGAAAGTCTTTCTGATGACGAGGTGATTGCTTCAAGCTCTTTTGTTGCATTGTCAAGAAATGCCAACATTTCCTCCTCAGTTTCGCCGTATTTTTTGGAAAGACGGTAAAGAACATCAAGCCGTTCTTCAATTTCCTCAAGACTTCCGTCCATACCCTCAAGCTGTCTTAACACATCATCAATTACTCTGGAGCAGTCTTCTACAAAAGCTGAGGCATTACCGAGATTTTCAGTAAGACTGTCAAGACCTTTTGCAAGAGAAGAAACCGAAGCTATACGGGAAATTGCACCGTTTATAAGTGCATCCGCCCCCATTGCTTCTCCGTCACCGCAAAGTGCCGTAAGTGCTTCTCTTAATGCATCGGATAGTTTTTTAGAGTTATTAAGTATATTTTTCTTTTTCAGTAAAGCAGCTCTTTCACCTACGGTAATTTCTGCACCTGCAAGCTCCGTTATCTGATATGTAAGAAGGTCTGTCTGTCTTTCCTTGTATGCTTCATCAAGAGAGAGCTTTTTTATTTCGCTTTTTATATTTTGAAGCTCTTCAAATGCACAAAGGTATTCTTCAATGTACTGTGAGTTTCCCGCGAAGCCATCAAGAAAATCAATGTGCCTTTCGCTGTCAAGAAGAGCCTGTGAATCACGCTGACCGTGAATATTAATAAGACTCATACCGATGCTTTTAAGCATTGATACGGTTACCGTAGCACCGTTTATCTTACAGGCATTTTTACCGTCTCGGAAAAGCTTTCTGTGAAGAAGAAGCGAACCGTCGGGTTCAACAGGCAGTCCGTTTTCCTCAAGCTTATTTTTTACTTCCTCCGAGATATCCTCAAAATATGCACTGACCGAGGCGACATCCTCACCGGTTCTTATAAGCTCACGGGAGGTTTTTTCACCTGTTACCGCATTTATGGAATCAATAAGAATACTCTTACCTGCACCCGTTTCGCCCGTAAGAATATTGAGCCCCTTTGAAAATTCCGCAGCAGCTTTTTCTATTATTGCAATATTTTCTATATTAATAGCCTTCAGCATAATTAAAACCCAAGTAATGAATCAAGCTTTTTCTTAATTTTAAGTGCAGCCTCTTCGCTGTAGCAAAGAACAAATATCGTGTCATCACCTGCAAGAGTTCCGGCTACATTCTGAAGCCCCATTGAATCAAGTGCTGCACAGGCTGCCTGTGCAGTTCCCACATGGCATTTAAGAACCACCGTATTCATGGCTACATCCGTGCAGACAGCGGCACCTATAAGGATTGACATATATTTTCCGCTGTTTTCTTCGGACTTTATAGTGGGAAGACAGTATTTATATTCACCTGTTGATGCGGGATGCTTTACAATATGCATTTCCTTGATATCACGGGAAACAGTAGCCTGTGTTACATTTACACCTGCCTCAAGAAGCATAGCAAGCAGCTCTTCCTGTGTGCTTATGACATTTTCCTCAATGAGCTTTGCGATTATTGCCTGTCTGTTCTTTTTCATAAAACATCCTCACTTTTATCTTTCAAGTTTTTTGTTGAGTACATCTATAAAATTATCGGTCTTTATTGATATAAAGCCTGCCGTAATATCCGATTTTACTATTTTCACGATACTGTCCTTATCCACCTGTATGACTTCGCTTCCGTCACAGGAAAGAAACACATTGTCCGATTCACCGTAAACGGGTTTTACGGAAATTTCAAATTCGGCATTTCCCGAAAAAATATAGGGCCTTACGGCTATTGAATGGGGACATATGGGAGTAAGAAGTATTGCTTCAAGTGTAGGTTCAACTATAGGACCGCCTGCTGACATTGAATAAGCCGATGAGCCTGTGGGGGTTGCAAAAATAGCACCGTCCGCAAGATAATCTGCAATATCTCTGCCACCCGTTTTTACACAAAGGTCAATGAGTCTTAAGCCTGTACCTCTTGTAAACACGGCATCATTAAGACAAGCTCCCTCATATACCGTTTTTCCGTCTTTTATAACAGAAGCCGAAAGCATCATACGGTGCTGAACTGTGTATTTACCATCCTTAAGACAAGAAAGAAGATGCAGTTCATCGGCATCAAGTCCGCAAAGGTAAGCAAGTCTTCCTGCATTGATTCCGAGAACATTTTTGTTTTCTGCTGCTGCAAGCTTTGCGGCTCTGAGCATTGAGCCGTCGCCGCCCACGGAAATTACCATATCTGAATTTTTTATATAACTCAATACACCGTCAAAGCAGTCTTCGGGAAATTCCGTAAGCTCACTTTTAAGCTGCTCGGAAAAACAGTATTCAATTTCCAGTTTTTCAAGCTCCCTACAAAGAGCGAATGTCACATCTTTTGCTTTATGCCTTGTAAGATTTGGGATAACTGCAATTTTCATATATGCCTCCCGTTTATTTATCAAGTTCTGAATGTGATGCTGCTACCGTAGCTTCAGGGAAAACCTCTGCGTGCTCCCCTTTTTCCTTTGATATGTAAAGAAGATACTCAATATTACCCTCGGGGCCTTTTATAGGAGAAAAATCAAGTCCCTTTACGGTAAAGCCCAGCTCTTTTGCAAAGCCGATGATTTTTTCAACAACTTCAATATGAGTACTTTTTTCTCTTACAACGCCTTTTTTTCCGACCTTTTCTCTTCCTGCTTCAAATTGGGGCTTTATGAGAGCTACACACTCCCCTTTTTCAGAAAGAAGCTCATAAACCTTGGGAAGAACAAGGCAAAGAGAAATAAACGAAACATCTATTGAAGAGAAATCTGTTTTTTCGGGTATCTGTTCCTCGGTTATATATCTTACATTCGTTCTTTCGAGATTTATTACTCTGTCATCACTTCGAAGCTTCCAAGCAAGCTGTCCGTAGCCAACATCAACACAGTATACCTTTCGGGCACCGCGTTGGAGCATACAATCGGTAAAGCCACCTGTCGAGGCACCTATATCCATACAGATTTTATCTTCAAGGGATATGGGGAAAACCGACATAGCTTTTTTCAGCTTATAGCCTCCGCGGCTCACAAACTCCATACCGCCTCTTACTTCAACGGAATCGGTTTCCTTAACGGTATCTCCCGCTTTCAAAGCCTTTTGTCCGTTTATATAAACTATTCCTGCCATTATACCTGCTTTAGCTTTTTCTCTGCTCTCAAAAAAACCTTTGGCAGTTAAAAATGCATCAAGCCTTAATTTTTCAGCCATTATATTCACATTCCTCTGAAATCTTTTTAACCATACCCTCAAAATTCAGGAAATAATGCTTCATTAATCCGTCAACCGAATTCTGTTCCGGAAATTCTCCCTCAACGGCTATATTACGGTAAATACCTCTGTAGGAAAACTTAAAAAGCTTGTCACCGAAGGTCTCACCTATACCTCCGAATCGCTGTCCTTCTTCAAAGAAGAATACATTCTTACAGGAAAGCACTTCCTTTACTGCAAGATTATTCACGGGCTTTATCGAATTCAATTTAACGATAAATGCCTTTATTCCCTTTTTCTCGAGAACCTTAAGAGCCTTGCAAGCCTCACCGAAGCATCTTCCGTAGGTCACAATTGCAATATCGGAAGACTTATTTCCGTAAATACCGTAATCACCGAAATCATCAATAAAATCGTCGGGAACTTCTGTATTGATACCTCTGGGATAACGTACTGCTACAGGGCCGTCACAACAATAAAGAGCTCTTTCAAATGCTCTTTCAAGTTCGGAAAAGGTTGTAGGTGCAAACACCGTTATATCGGGGATTGTATTGATAAATGCTGCATCAAAAACACCGTGATGGGACTGACCGTCAGCTCCGACAAAGCCTGCACGGTCAATAGCAAACACTATTTTAAGTCCCTGCATTGCACAGTCGTGTATTATCTGGTCATATGCCCTTTGCAAAAACGAAGAATATACCGCAAACACGGGAAGCATACCGCCGCTTGCAAGCCCTGCAGCAAAGGTAACTGCGTGCTGCTCTGCAATTCCCACATCAAAGAACCTGTCGGGGAATTTTTCCTTGAATTCCTCGAGTCCGCAGCCGAGACTCATTGCCGCAGTAATTGCACATATCCTGTCATCCTTCTCTGCGGCGGCAACAATACACTTTCCGAAAGCATCGGAAAAGCTCGGCTGAGTAAATACGGGCTCCCCTGAATCAAGGTTAAAAGCAGATATTCCGTGAAAGGCATCGGGAGCCTTCTCTGCAAATTCATAGCCCTTGCCCTTTATTGTGTTGATATGCAATAAAACCGGAGCATCAACCTCTTTTGCCGCTTCAAGTGCAGCCTCAAGAAGTGAAATATTATGTCCGTTAACAGGTCCTATATATCTGAAGCCCAGATCCTCAAACATTGTAGAATTATATATAATATTTTTAACGAATGTCTTTGCGTTATAAAGTCCCTGAACTATAGGTCTGCCTATAACGGGAATAAAGCTTAATGCCTTTTCCGTATTTGATTTGAACTTAACATAACGGGGCGTTGCCTTTATTTGTGCAAAATATCTTGCAAGCGAGCCTACATTGGGAGATATTGACATTTCATTATCATTGAGAACAACAATAAGCTTTGTGCCGTCACCGGCCCTGCCTGCGTTGTTAAGTGCCTCGTAGACCATACCGCCGGTAAACGCTCCGTCACCAACAACGGCAATAACATAGTTTTTGTTACCGTCAATTTTATTTGCCGCCGCAATTCCGTAGGCAGCAGAAAGTGCAACACTGGAGTGTCCTCCCGACATTATATCGTGTTCACTCTCGTTCCTTCTTGTAAAGCCCGATATACCTCCGGGCTTTCTTAAGGTCTCAAATTTTTCACCTCTGCCCGTAAACAGCTTATGAGTATAGCTCTGATGGGAAACATCCCATATTATTTTATCCTCAGGTGAAGAAAAAACTCTGTGAAGAGCAATAGTAAGCTCGACAACACCGAGATTGGAGGCTAAATGCCCTCCGTTTTTTGAAACGGTAGAAATAAGCTCCTTGCGTACTTCTGCCGCTAAGGTGTCAAGTTCATCTTCCGCTATTCTTTTGACATCTTCGGGACTTTTTATATAAGGCAGATATTTTCCTTCCATTTTCTGTCCCCCGTACATCCTTTAATTTTTTCTGTAGAGAAGACTTTCTGCGATAAGTCTTATTTCATCAGCAGCATCACCGAAGTGTGATAGTGCCGAAAGAGCATTCTTTGTGTGTATTGCGGCAAGCTCCTTTGCCTTTTCAACACCGAAAAGAGAAACATATGTTACCTTTCCGTTTTTTATGTCACTTGATTCGCCGTCCTCTTCCGCTTCAAGAATATCGTCTTTTATCTGAAAAGCAAGTCCAAGCTCTCTTGCAAAATCTCTTGCATAGGATATTTCTCCGTCATCGGCACCTGCAGCAATAAGCCCTAATGCACAGGCACTCTCAATAAGAGCTGCAGTCTTAAGAGTATCCATTTCCACAAGCACAGGGAGAGTAGCAGGCGTATTTTCATACTTAAGGTCAATATACTGACCGCCAATCATACCCTTCATTCCTGCGAGTGCTGAAAGCTCCTTTACGGCTCTTACGCTCTGTTCAAATGTAACATCTCCCGACAAAGCGGCATCCGAAAGAAGGAAAAATGCGTGTGTAAGAAGTGCATCACCCGCAAGAAGTGCATTTGCTTCACCGAATTTTTTATGAGAAGAGGGCTTTCCCCTTCTGAAATCGTCATTATCCATACAGGGGAGATCATCATGAACAAGTGAATAAGTATGAATAAATTCCACGGCACAGGCGAATTTCAGTGCCCTTTCAGGGTCGCCGCCTGCCGCCTTGCAAAACTCAAGACAAAGAAGGGGTCTCACTCTCTTTCCGCCGCTTTCAAGAGAATACATAAGCATTTCATTGATATCACTTGTTTCGGGAGAAAGCACAGGCAAAGAGCCTTTTACGGCATTTTCTATCATTTCTATAAAAACTGCGGTATTTTCCATAATCAATCCTCATTTATATCCTCAAGAGCTATAATTTTCTGCTCTGCATTTTTAAGCTCACCGTTGCAGAATTTTGCAAGCTTTGCACCCTCTTCAAAAAGCTTAACGGATTCTTCAAGGGTAAGTCCTCCGTTTTCAAGAAGCTTTACTATTTCCTGAAGCCTTTTTACAGCTGTTTCATAAGTCATTTTACTCATTATTCTGTTTCCTTTCGGTGCCCAGCACCTGACAGTCTACGGTTCCGTCGGACATAAAGACCTTAAGTCTGTCGTCTTTTTTAATCTTTTCTACACTTTCAACTATTACACCGTCAAGATTCACAAGAGAATATCCTCTCAAAAGCACACTTAATGGGTTAAGACTTTCAAGTGCAGAAAAGTTTTTTGCAAAAGTGTTTTTCTCTTTATACAAAATTCTTTCTATGGCGGCTTTCAGCCTTACCGAATTTTGATTGATATTATCATATTCGGCTCTGAAAAAATTTCCCGGGTCATTAAATGACCTTGCATCAAGAATAAGCTTCAGTCTTCTTTTTTCCGAAATAATAACATTATTCATTACCGAATATAGTCTGTCTGTCAAGGAAGCCGTATTCATAAGAAGACTTGTCATATCGGGGACGGCAAGCTCTGCTGCTGCAGATGGGGTGGGGGCTCTCAGATCTGCCACAAAATCACATATAGTAAAATCCGTTTCGTGTCCTACGGCTGAAATAACAGGAACGGGACAATCATAAATTGCCCTCGCAAGCATCTCATCATTGAAGCACCATAAATCTTCTGCACTTCCTCCGCCTCTTCCGATAATTATTACATCGGCACAGTTTTTGCGGGTAAATTCTTCAAGTGCTGAAATCATTTCAGCGGGAGCCGATGCCCCCTGAACCGAAACACCCTTAAAAATTACCTCTGCCTTCGGGAATCTTCTTCCGAGAACATTGAAAATATCCTGCACTGCGGCTCCCGTGGGTGAGGTTATTACACCAACACGCTTCGGGAAAGCCGGAATATTCTTTTTATGCTCTTGTGCAAAAAGCCCCTGTGCTTCAAGCTTCTTTTTCAGTTGCTCGAATGCAACCGCAAGTGCTCCTGCACCGTCGGGAATCATATTTTCCACATATATCTGATATACTCCGTCACGCTCAAAAACTGTAACTCTTCCGTTTACAATAACCTTCATTCCGTTTTCGGGAACAAAACGAAGTCGGGAAGCCTGACGGGCAAACATAACCGCTTTTATTGCGGCTGAATCGTCCTTCAGCGAAAAATACATATGCCCTGTTTTATAGTGATTCGAGAAATTGGAAATCTCTCCCGAAATGAAAATTGATTGCATTCCGAGATCCGCATCAAACAGAGATTTGATATAACGGTTTGCCTGAGAAACCGTAAAAGTCGGTATATTCATCATAATTTTTATAAAGATGCAAGAACTGCAAGTCCTGCGGCATTATCGGAAGAAAAGCCCCGTCCTGCAAATACTGCCCCAAATTCCTCTTTGAAGCGTTTTCTGATTAAAGTATTGGACATAACTCCGCCCGAATATACTAAAGGAAGTGAAGGGTATTTTTCCGTAATTGTTTTTGTCATTTCAAAAAGCACCTGCGAAATATAGTCGATACAGAATTTTGCTATATCGGCATCATTTTCGCCGTCACGCTTCATTTTTTCGCATTTATTCTGAAGCCCCGAGAGAGAGCAATTTCCGTCTTTCATAAAAGGCTTTATTTTATACTGTCTGTCACTTTCGAGACTTAATTTATCAAGCATTATTCCCGAGGGGAAAGGAAGCCCCAACATATTTCCCGTTCTGTCTATTGCCTGTCCGGCTTTTAGGTCAAGCGAGTGAGAAATCAGCTCTGTAGTAAATATTTTCTCTTTATGGGGAGTTACCTTTACAGCCTCTGTCGTACCGCCCGAAACATGAAAGGCAATAAATTCCTTGTCCAAAAGAAAAAGAGAATCGGAAGAATATAATGCAGCAGCAATATGACCTGCCTGATGAGAAAAATATCGAAGTCCGGCACCTGTGACATCTGCTATCATTTCGGCAGCTCCCTTGCCTGCCATAAAGCAGGGCATATATGAGCCCTCTTCATCACGGGGAGAAACGGAAACAGCAATACTATCAATATTTTTTTCACAGCCGTTCATAACTTCCTTTATCATATCGGGAAGATTTATGGTGTGCTGAAAAACTGCATCACTCTGGCGAAGTCCCAGTTCGCCGTTTTTTACCGCAAGAAGCCTTCTTGCCTGTATAAGCTCTCCGTTTGAAGTATCATATAAAGCGGCAGATGTGGTATAATTACTTGTATCTATTCCCAGACAAAGCATCAGCTGTTTTTTCCCCTGATAACAGAGCCGAGAACACCGTTTATAAACGGGGCATCCTTTTCGCCTGCATATTTTTTTGCAAGCTCAACGGCTTCGTTTGCAGAAACCTTATCGGGCACATTGTCAAAATACATAATTTCCGCAACCGCAAGTCTTAGAAGAGCAAGGGACACCTTGGGAATTCTTGCAATAGTCCAGCCCTTCAGATATGTTTTTATTGTATCGTCTATGGCATCGCAATTATCGTTAACACATTCAACAATCTTTTCGGCAAATTTATCAAGAGTGAAAAGCTCGCTCTCTTCGGCAAACGCTTTCATATCTTCCAAAGAAAGCTCGGAATTGAATAATTTTTCAAAAATAAGGATAAATGCCTGTTCTCTGGCTTCGCTTCTTGTCATATTAAACCTCCGCAAAACATACTTTAAAGTCTATTATACTATACCACAACAGAAATAATTATACAACATTTTTTTGTATATTCATATGAATATACACTTTTTTATGCACAATTTTATACATATTATGTATTTAATAATCTTGATTTTATTTTTTTCAAAGAGTATTATATAAACAGATATTTTTTCGGAAAGGTGAGCTTTATGAACAGAGCTGAGCTTGTTTTCAAGGCTATTGACGTGTTGGCACAAAGACCTCAGAACGCCGTAAGATATCCACGAATCATAAGAGTGCAGAATATTGCCTATCACAATGAATCAGAAGAATATAATGTTGCTGACCTGTATTTTCGCAGAGATATTTTTGATGATGGCCAAAAGCACCCGATTATGCTTTATGTTCACGGCGGCGGTTTTATAAAGGGTGACAAGGATTACAGAATAACCAACTCGGAATTCTATGCCCATCACGGATATTTTGTCTTCAATATAGACTACCGTTTACCTCCCGATGTAGAGCTTGAAGAAAATTTTGCCGACATTATAAGAGCATTCAATTATATAGAAAAATTAAGCAGATACTGCAATATTGATACCGATAAAATTGTCGTATCGGGAGATTCATCAGGTGCATATTTTTCTGCGATGCTTTGTGCATTTGCAAACAACGATGAATTAAGAAAACGCTTCAGATTGCCGAAGCTGAAATACAAGCCTGCCGCCCTTGCTCTTATGTGCGGTCTGTTTGATATGGACAGATTGGTTACTACCCCCAATGTTATGGGACTTGTATCAAAAACCATGAGCATGGTGCTGGGCATCAATGTAAAAAAAGATTATTCCAACAAGGATGAATATGAGCACATTGATTTTATTTCCCCCATTAACTTTGTAAATGAAAGCTGGTGCCCTGTTTTCATAACCTGGGCAGAGGATGATATTCTTTGCGTTGACCAAGGAAAGCCTATGGCTGATAAGTTCGATGAATTAGGAATAAAGTACAAAAAATTCGTCGTTGACGGAATTCTTAACAATCATTGTTATCATCTCAATATGAGCTTCAAAATAGCCAAAAGATGTATGAACAAGTGTATTCATTTCCTTAACGATGTTCTTCAGGTTGAAGATAACACTGAGGATGAGATCGAAGAGGATGACAAAAATATAAAGGAAGAGAAAATAAAATGAAAAGAATCGTAACGATTCAGGATATTTCCTGTGTAGGCAAATGCTCACTCACGGTTGCATTGCCCGTAATTTCCGCCTGCGGTGTTGAGGCGGCAGTAGTTCCCACCGCAGTATTATCAACACATACTGCATTCAAAAATTTTACATTCTGCGATCTTACCGATGAAATAGAGCCTGTGGCAAAGCATTGGAAGGATGAAAACATCACATTTGATGCTATTTATACGGGATATCTGGGGTCTTTCAGACAGCTTCAGCTTATGGATAAGTTTTTTGACGATTTCAGAACGGACGATAACATTATTTTCATTGACCCCGTAATGGCTGACCACGGAAAGCTTTATCCCGGCTTTACACAGGAATTTGCCGACAGCATGGCAAAGCTCTGCTCAAAGGCTGATGTCATAGTACCCAATCTCACAGAAGCCTGCTTTATGCTTCACGAAGAATACATTGAAAGCGGTTACAGTGAAGACTACATAAAAAACATTCTGAAGAAGCTTGCAGATCTCGGCTGTAAAAATGCAGTTCTGACAGGTGTTTCCTTTGAAGAGGGTAAGCTCGGTGTTATGGCTTACAACAAGGAAAAAGACGAATTTTTCAGCTATTACACAGAAAAAGTAAATGTAAGCTTCCACGGTACAGGCGATGTATTTTCAAGTGCCTGTGTAGGAGCACTTATGAGAGGGCTTTCTCTTGAGGGTGCACTTAAAACCGCAGCAAATTATACGGTAGAATCAATAAAAGCTACCGTAAAAGAAGAAAATCATAACTGGTACGGAGTGAATTTCGAGGAAGCTATTCCCTGCTTGCTGAATGAACTTAAGAATAACAAATAGAAAGAAACGGTGTCCGAAAAAATCGGACACCGTAATTTTTTAGATTTTATCAAATCCCATAAGTTCTGTCGCATCGCAATCTGCAAATCTCTGTGCAACCTGTTCTATCCACATAACAGTATCATATACAAGTCCCTCGCTTATAAGCGAAAATTCGTTTTTTATATTACTGAGTTCAGGCACAGAATCAAATTCCGTAAGAGTCAATGAACCGGGAACATCTGCTGAAAGCTTTGTTGTATCAATACCGTAAACAGCATATGCTGCAAAAATATCACCAACATAACAATCAAGTTCTATCGTATAATCACTGAAATCAGAATTAAAATCAATATAGTTAAAATAATATACTATCTGTCCGTCTTCTGTTTCAACGGCAATTCCGCAGAATGCATACATTGTATCTGTGGAAGTGTCATAGCACAATGAAAAGTTTTCATATTCTATAACTTCATCATAATAATACACACCGTCTTCAGAAACTCCGTTTTCTATTATATATTTTTTCAGATCATTATAGAAATCTTCTTTTTTCATATCAAAGCAATAAATACATTTATAGCCATGGTAAGAATGATCTTCACCTACAAAATATTCAGTACGGCATACAATACATTTTGTTACACCTGAACAATCCCATGATTCGGGTATATGTGTATCCAAAGGTAATGTCAAATCAATAGTTTTTTTGCAGTTCAGACATTCTCCGTTTATGCGACCGTTTTTAAGACAAGTAGGAAAACTTTCACTACAGTATGAAAAATCATGTGAAACCGTTTTTTCAAGACCTACTGAAATTCTGAGTGCAAGTCTTGCATCAGCCGCACTTATTTTTCCGTCAAAATCAATATCAGCATAAGCAAGTCTGTCAGGGTGGTATTCCTCAAGACTTACTGACACACGGAGTATTATTCTTGCATCAGCTGCGGTAACTTTTTTATTGTTATCAACATCGCCCATATATCTGAAAAAAGGCTCTTCTGTCACAGCTTCTTCGACTGATGCTGTTTCCTCTTCGGACACTTCCTCTTCGGACACTTCCTCTTCGGACACTTCCTCTTCGGGCTCTTCCTCTTCGGGCTCTTCCTCTTCGGGCTCTTCCTCTTCGGGGGCTTCCTCTTCGGACACTTCCTCTTCGGACACTTCCTCTTCGGACACTTCCTCTTCG
>CAYTRD010000003.1:64879-70039 GCA_964440255.1 uncultured Ruminococcus sp.
TTCCTCTTCGGACACTTCCTCTTCGGACACTTCCTCTTCGGACACTTCCTCTTCGGGCTCTTCCTCTTCGGACACTTCCTCTTCGGGCTCTTCCTCTTCGGACACTTCCTCTTCAGTCGCGGTCTCTTCTTCAGTTGAAGTTTCTTCGGAGGGAAGAGTTTCGGTTTCTGTTGCAAATGAAAAAACTGCAAATGATGATATAAGTACGGTCAACACTAAAAGTAAAGATAAAAATTTCTTCATAAAAGTCTGTCCTTTCTTTCGGAACAGGCAAAAAGCCTATCTGTTCTGAATATAGTATTTGTAGAATTTTACGCCTTCGGCAAGAGCCGACACACCGATGCTTTCGTTTGCTGCGTGCATAGCGGCAAGCTGTTCGGGAGTAAGTCTTGTGGGAGAGAATCTCAAACAGTTATCTGATACAAGCTCAAACTGTCTGCAGTCTGTTCCGCCTGTCATAAGATAAGGAATCGGAACGACATCGGGGAATGCTTCTTCAATACACTTTTTAAGATAGTGGAATTCCTCCCCGTCGGGAGAAGAAACATTTGAGGGATCTCGGGAAAGAAGAATTTCTGTTTCAATATTATACTTCTTTGCGATATTTCTCAATACCTCAATAGATTCTTCTGCTTTCTGATGAACAGAGGGGCGGATATTACATATAACATATGCTTCATCGGGAATAACATTGGGAGCCTCGGAGCCCTGTGCCATCGTAAATGCACAGGTCGTTCTTACGAATGCACCTGCCATAGGTGAGAACATAGGAAGAACTTTAGCAAGAAGCCCCTTGAAAAGCCAAAGATTTGACATTACAAGACGCAAGGGAAAAATAAGATGTCCTGCGATACTCTCGAACATTTCGGGAATCGGGGAAACCAGCTCTTTTTTGAAAGGCTCTGTTTTTTCCACCTCAGCCATAAACATGGCAAGACGTGCCACGGGTGTGTTTTTTGGAGGTGTTGAGGAATGACCGCCTGCTCCCTTTGCAACAAACTTAAGATTGCAGAATCCCTTTTCAACGATACCGATTGCGGCACAGGGACTTGAAAGTCCGGGGAAAACATTACCGATAACTGCACCGCCTTCATCAAGAACGGCATTCAGACGGATTCCCTGCTCCTTGAACCATTTTGCGGCATCAACAGCACCGCCGCCGGAATTTTCTTCATTTACCGAAGAGAAGAGCCATATATCCTCTTCGGGTGTGAAGCCTTCTTGGAGAAGCTCTTCAACAGCACTCCATTCGGCAGACAGAGTACTCTTGCAGTCCATAGCACCTCTGCCGTGCACACAGCCGTCAGCAATTTCACCGGAAAACGGTTCTCTTGTCCATTCTTTTTCTGCTGCGGGAACAACATCCTGATGTCCCATAAGAAGAATGGCACCCTTTTCGGGGTTCTTGCCTCTCCATACTCTTAATATATTACCCTCAAAATCGTGTTTTTCAAGCCTGTTAAAAATATTGGGATAGAGCTTTTCCATAACCGCCTGTAATTTCAGGAAATCGGAATAATCTTCACCCTTTTTCTTTGAAACGGTAGGTACTTTAACCATTTCGGAAAGTGCATTTGCATATTTTTCTTCTTCCTCTTTTGTCCAGCTTATGGCAGACTTTTTATCTGAGGGAGATTTTTTTGCTTTTACTGCACGGATAACACAGAAAAGTCCCACAAGCACTATAACTGCAATAATCACAAGCAGAGCAATCAATACATATTTCATACCGGCATTCCACCTTTAATTTTTTTATTTCGTTTAAAGTATACAATATAGCATTAATATTTTCAAGATAAAAAAACGACAGCACCGTTTTGAATTTTACGGTGCTGTTATTTTTATTATCAGACTTTACAAATCCAGCTCTTTGTGTCCTCAATTTTTCCCCATTGAATTCCTGTTAAGGTATCATAGAGATACTGAGTAAGTGAGCCGATCTTATTATCATTGATAATATATTCCTTATTATCATAAACAAGCTTTCCGATAGGAGAAACTACTGCAGCAGTACCGCATCCGAAGGCTTCCTCAAGGATACCGTTCTCAAGTGCTTCAATTACCTCATCAACACTGATTCTGCGTTCCTCAACTTCATAACCCTCATCACGAAGAAGTTCAAGAATTGAGCGTCTTGTGATACCGGGAAGAACTGTACCGATAAGATCGGGAGTTACTATTTTGCCGTCAATCTTAAACATTACGTTCATTGAACCGACTTCTTCGATGTATTTTCTTTCAACACCGTCGAGCCAGAGAACCTGAGAAAAGCCGAGCTTTTCGGCTCTCTCGCCTGCTCTTGTGCTTGCTGCATAATTGCCGCCGCATTTTGCATAGCCGGTTCCCCCTTTAACGGCTCTTACATCTTCCGTTTCGATCATTATTGAAACAGGATTTATCCCCTCTTTATAATAGCTGCCGCTTGGAGATGCAATTATTATGTATGACGCTTCATTTATTCCGTGAAGTCCGAGATTTGCTTCTGTTGCAATCATAAAGGGACGAATATAAAGTGAGGTTCCCTCTTTATGGGGCACGAAATCTTCTTCAAGCTTTACAAATTCCGTCAAAGCCTGTAAAGCATCATTTTCATCCACCGTGGGAAGACAAAGACGAAGTGCTGAATCGTTCATTCTTCTGATATTATCAAGAGGTCTGAACATCTGCACGGAACCGTCTTTAGTTCTGTATGCCTTAAGACCTTCAAAAACCTCAGCACCGTAATGAAGAACAACTGCAGCAGGGTGAAGAGGAAGAGGCCCGAAAGGCACTATTCTCGCATTATGCCAACCGTCAGTTTTATTATAATCCATAATGAACATATGGTCGGTATAAGTAAGCCCGAAACCGAGGTTGTCTTCATCAGGCTTTACTGACGGATTCGGATTCATTGTTACTTTAATTTCCATTGCAATACCGCCTTTTACAGCTCATAGCCTGCATTGATTGCTTCAAGATTATATTTCAGCATATCCTGATGACGGGCTGATATAACCTTATTAAGAGCTGCTTCAAGGTTATCTGTTCCGATTTCGGGAACCTCCTTGATAACCTTACCTGTGATTATCATATTTGCAAGAGTTCTTAAATTCTTTTCATTTGCAAGACCGGATGAGGGTACATAGAAAACCTCAACATCAGTTCTTTCAACCTTTCTTCCGATAAGGGTTGAATCAACAAAAATCTTACCGCCGGGAACAACTGCATTTTCATACTTATCAAGAGACGGAAGATTCATAGCTATAAGCACATCGGGTTTATCAACTATGGGAGAACCGATGGGAGAATCACTTAAGATAACGGAGCAGTTTGCCGTACCGCCACGCATTTCGGGGCCGTATGAAGGAAGCCAGCTTACCTGCTTACCCTCAATAAGTCCCTTATATGCAAGAAATTTTCCGGCAAAAAGTATACCCTGACCGCCGAAGCCTGCAAAAAGCATATTAACAGTAGCCATTATTCTGCCTCCTTTTCCGATGTGATATCCTTATATACACCTAAAGGATAGTAAGGAATCATATTATCCTCAAGCCATGTGAGAGCCTTTTCGGGAGACATACCCCAGTTTGTGGGGCAGGTGGAAAGAACTTCAACAAGAGAGAAGCCTTTTCCGTCTATCTGATTCTGAAATGCCTTTTTGATAGCTTTCTTTGCATTTCTTATATTCTTGACATTGTTTACTGCAACTCTTTCAAGGTAAGCAGCACCGTCAACATTACTTAAAAGCTCGCATACCTTTACGGGATAGCCGACAGTAGCTACATCTCTGCCGTAGGGAGAGGTCTGTGTAACCTGACCGGGAAGAGTTGTGGGAGCCATCTGACCTCCGGTCATACCGTAAATTGCATTGTTTACAAAAATAACGGTGATATTTTCTCTTCTTGCTGCCGCATGTACCGTTTCAGCGGTACCGATAGCGGCAAGGTCGCCGTCACCCTGATATGTAAATACGATATTATCGGGGTCACTTCTTTTTACGCCTGTTGCAACTGCAGGAGCTCTTCCGTGAGCAGCCTGAACAAAGTCACAGGTAAAATAATTATATGCCATAACGGAGCAGCCAACGGGAGCAACACCTATTGTCTTTCCTGTGATGCCCAGTTCATCCATTACTTCGGCTACAAGACGGTGGATAATACCGTGAGTACAGCCGGGGCAATAGTGAAGCACTGCATCTGTAAGTGAATCGGGTTTCTTAAAAACTGTAGCCATACTCTCAAGCCTCCTTCTCGTTTACTTCAATGATTTTTGCAAGCACCTGTTCGGGAGCAGGAATCATACCGCCTGTACGGCAACAAAGATGAACAGGCTTTTTACATCTGGTAGCAAGCTCGATATCCTCTATCATCTGTCCCATATTCATTTCAACGGAAATGAAAGCCTTGCACTTATCTGCAGCCGAATTCAGCACTGCTTTGGGGAAGGGCCAGAGAGTAATGGGACGGATAAGACCAACCTTTATACCCTGTTTTCTTGCCTCATTAATAGCATTTTTAGCAACACGGGAAGTGATACCGAATGCTACTACACAGATTTCGGCATCCTCCATAAGATATTCCTCATACATAACTTCGTTTTTTTCAACGAGTGCGTATCTTTCAAATCTTTCAAAATTCTTCATTTCCAGTTCTTCGGGCTGTAAGAAAAGAGAATTTACGATATTATGCTGTCTTTCACCCTTTGTTCCTGTAACTGCCCAGGGCTTCTCTACAGTCAATGTACTTTCAATATCAAGAGAAACTGGCTCCATCATCTGTCCCATAGTGCCGTCTGCAAGAATCATTGAAACCATTCTGTATTTATCGGCAAGCTCGAAGCCTTTTATTGTAAGGCTTGCCATTTCCTGAACGGATGCAGGAGCAAGAACGATATTATGGAAGTCGCCGTGGCTTCCGCCCTTTACAGCCTGCCAGTAGTCTGACTGTGAAGGCTGAATACCGCCGAGACCGGGACCGCCTCTCTGCACATTTACAACAAGTGCGGGAAGGTCACAGCCTGCGAGATATGAAATGCCCTCACTCTTAAGAGAAATTCCGGGAGACGAGGAGGAAGTCATAACACGCTTACCTGTTGCGGCAACGCCTATAACCATATTTATTGCGGCAACTTCACTTTCTGCCTGAAGAAATGTTCCGCCGATTTTAGGCATCTTCTTTGACA
>CAYTRD010000004.1:0-18696 GCA_964440255.1 uncultured Ruminococcus sp.
AACGGGACGCCGGGTCGTCGTCCCCTACAAGATATAAAGGCAAATGACGGCGTAGAGGCAGGGTTGCTGCCGAATAGAGCGAAGCGGAACAAGACGCGTCAGCGTCTTCCTTACTTCTTCACTATTCACTATTACTTTTTACTTCAAATCATAATTTGCAGGGCTGTGCCCTGCAAATTATGATTTAGTGTGTGTAAAATGCTGGCGGTTCGAGTCGTGGTTTATTTGCATTGCCGAGAGTGCTGTCTGAAAGTATCACCGACCGTACAATGCTTTCTTTTCCGTATTTTTCTCTTATCCTATCGACTGTAAGCTCAAGGCTTTCTTTCTTTGCCTCTTTTGCTTCGTCACGAAACATACTTGTCTGTTCCGGGGTTCCGGCGGGGGTAAGGTCGATTGCTCTTATTCCGATGCTTCTCAAAGGCTCGGAAAAATTCCAGCAGAATTTCAGCAGCTTAAGTCCCTCTTTGCAGATATTTTCCGAAAGGTTTGTGGGAAATTCAAGCTTTTTCTGTCTTTCAGCTGTTTTTAAGTCTGTGCTTCTTAAGTGTAATTGTACACCCGAGCACAAAAGGGAGTGGTTGCGAAGTCTTTTTGCCACGCTTTCCGACAAAATATAAAGCATTATTTTAGCATCCTCAAAATTTTCAAGGTCTCTCGGCGGTGTTGCAGAGTTGCCTATGGTTTTTATCGGTATCTTTTCTTCAAGATGCATAACGGGAGTTGTGTCCAGTCCCATTGAATAAATATACAATCTTTCTCCGTTTTTTCCGAATATCTGTTTAAGTCTTTCCCTTCCCGTATTTGCAACATCTCCTACGGTATAAATACACCGTCTGTTAAGCTCCCTTACGGTTGAAGGGCCTGCAAAAAGCAGATCGCCCACAGGGGCTTTCCATACGATTTCTTTGAAATTTTCAGGTGTGATAACGGTTACTGCATCGGGCTTTTTGTAGTCGCTTCCGAATTTTGCAAACACCTTGTTAAAGGAAACGCCTATGGAAACGGTAATGCCCAGCTCCGTCTTTATCCGCCTTCTTATTTCCTCTGCAATTACTTCTCCCGAACCGAAAAGCTCCGTGCTTTCCGTTACATCAAGCCAAGCTTCATCGGGACCGAAGGACTCTACAAGATCGGTATATTCCGAATATATTTCTCTTGCAAGAGAGCAGTATTTCTGATAAAGGGGGAAGTTTGGGGGGAGAATTTTCAGTGACGGACATTTGTTTTTTGCCTGCCACAGAGGTTCTCCCGTTTTTATCCCGTAGCGTTTTGCAATTTCGTTTTTTGCTAAAATTATTCCGTGCCGTTTTTCGGGGTCACCACCGACGGCTATGGGAATTTCTTTGTATTCGGGGTGTGCTATACTTTCAATGGAAGCGTAGCAGTTATTAAGATCTGAATGTAAAATTATACGCATAATATACATCTCCAAAAAAACCAACAGAACAAATGTTCGATGAATTACGGTGTTATTATACCAAACAAATGTTCGATTGTAAACAGGAAAATTTTATTTTTTTCGCATTGTACAAAGAAAAGGACAGTATTAAGTGGTCGGAGCGGAAAATCAGGGGTTATAGTATTATATTATTATATGTAAATTTTTCTTGATTTTTATATAATAAGAGTATATACTAATATGGAATAACCGTAGGGGAGTGGAAACATATGGAAAAGCAGGAGATCGCCTTGAAGGCTGTAGAGGAGCTTAAAAAGCTTTATCCCGATGCTATATGCTCACTTGAAGCAGAAGAGCCGTTTCAGCTTCTTGTTGCAACAAGGCTTTCGGCTCAATGCACGGATGCAAGAGTAAATCTCGTCACTCCTGCACTTTTCGGTAAATATCCCACAATAAAGGCTTTTTCCGAGGCTGATGTAAGGGATGTTGAAGAGCTTATTCATTCCTGCGGATTTTTCAGGCAGAAAGCAAAGGACATTGTCGGAATGGCAAATGATGTGCTTTATAAGTTCGGAGGAATTGTTCCCGATACCATAGAAGAGCTGACAACTCTTCCGGGAGTCGGAAGGAAAACTGCAAATCTCATTGTGGGCGATGTGTATAACAAGCCTGCGGTTGTGGCTGATACTCACCTTATAAGAATTTCGGGAAGACTCGGTCTTGTTGATACAAAAGATCCTCTAAAGGTGGAGCTTGAGCTTAAAAAACTTCTTCCTCCCGAAGAAAGCAACGATTTCTGTCACCGTGCCGTGCTTCACGGAAGGGCACTCTGCGATGCAAGAAAACCCAAGTGCTCGGAATGTCCCCTTAATACATTCTGTAAATTTTCAAAAGAACAATAACATATATACCGATATCATCGGCAAACGAAAGGAAGAGACCAATGTCACTATTAAAGAAAATATTCGGCGACTATTCAACAAGAGAAGTGAAGAAAGTCCGTTCCGTTGCGGATAAGGTTCTTGCTCTTGAAGAAGAGTTTGCTGCCCTTACAGACGAAGAGCTCAAGGGAAAAACTCCGTATTTCAAGGAAAGACTTGAAAAGGGAGAAAGCCTTGATGATATTCTCCCCGAGGCATTTGCTGCCTGCCGAGAGGCATCCTGGCGAGTGCTTAAAATGAAGCATTTCCCCGTGCAGGTAATAGGCGGTATCGTGCTTCATCAGGGCAGAATTGCAGAAATGAGAACAGGTGAAGGTAAAACACTTGTGGCAACGCTTCCCGCATACCTTAATGCTCTTACGGGTAAGGGTGTTCATGTCGTAACCGTAAACGAATATCTTGCTCGCCGTGACTCGGAGTGGATGGGTAAGGTATTCCGCTTTATGGGACTTTCCGTCGGTCTTGTTTATGCAATGCAGCCGCCCGAAGAGAAAAAGGCTGCATATAACAGCGATATCACATACGGCACAAGTACGGAAATGGGCTTCGATTATCTGCGTGACAATATGGCTTTATACAAAGAACAGAAGTCACAGCGCGGACATATTTTTGCAATCGTTGACGAGGTTGACTCCATTCTTATCGACGAAGCAAGAACTCCCCTTATTATATCGGGTGCAGGAAGTGTGTCTTCAGACGAATACCAGAGAGCAGACGATTTTGCAAAGAAGCTCTCCGTTCATAAAATAACCGATGTTCAGTCAAGAACAAGTCTTGATGATATTGCAGGTGATTTTGACTACATCGTTGACGAAAAGGCAAATACCGCCACACTTACGAAGAACGGTATTAAAAAGGCGGAAGCCCATTTCGGCGTTGAAAACCTTATGGATGCCGAAAATATGCAGCTGCTTCATCACATCAATCAGGCTATCAAGGCAAGAGGTGTTATGAAGAGGGATGTAAACTATGTTGTAAAAGACGGTCAGGTGCTTATCGTTGATGAATTTACGGGCCGTGTAATGATAGGCAGACGCTACAGCGAGGGTCTTCATCAGGCTATTGAAGTTAAGGAAGGCGTGAAGCTCGGCAAGGAAAACAAAACTCTTGCAACGGTAACACTTCAGAACTATTTCCGTCTTTATAACAAGCTTTCGGGTATGACGGGTACTGCTATGACGGAAAGCGAAGAATTCAAGGAGATCTACGCACTCGATATAGTTGAAATTCCCACAAACAAGCCTATGGTAAGGAAAGACCATCCCGATGTAATGTATGTAAACGAGGGTAAGAAGTTTGCCGCAGTTATTGAGCAGATAAAGGAATGTCACGCAAAGGGACAGCCTGTTCTCGTCGGTACCGTCAGCATTGATAAATCGGAGGCTCTTTCTGCCGTTCTCAAAAGAAACGGCATAAAGCATGAGGTTTTAAATGCAAAGCAGCACGAAAGAGAAGCTGAAATTGTCGCACAGGCAGGTAAGCCCGGTGCAGTTACAATTGCTACAAATATGGCCGGACGAGGAACTGACATTATTCTCGGCGGTAATGCTGAGCATATGGCTAAAAACCAAATGAAGAAAATGGGCTTCGTTGATGAGCTTATTTCCGAAGCTACAGGATTTTCGGATACTGATAATGAAGAAATACTTGAAGCAAGAAGAGTATTCTCCGAGCTTCAGGAAAAGTTTTCAAATGAACTCAAAGACGATGCCGAAAAGGTGCGTGCAGCAGGCGGTCTTTTCATAATCGGTACTGTCCGTCATGAAGCACGAAGAATAGACAATCAGTTAAGAGGCCGTGCAGGCCGACAGGGTGACCCCGGTGAAAGCCGTTTCTACCTTGCGGCAGACGATGACCTCTTGAGAGTTTTCGGCGGTGACAGATTTGAAAGAATTATGAAGATGTTCCGTGACGAAAATCTTGCACTTGAAGCAAATATGTTTTCTTCTGCCATTGAAAATGCACAGAAGCGTGTTGAATCCAATCATTTTGCTGCCCGTAAGCACACAATAAGCTATGATGATGTAATAAATAAGCAAAGAGCAATTGTTTATAAACAGCGAGATATGGTTCTCGACGGTGAGGATATGGATGCTACCATCCGTAAAATGATAAGAGACAGCATCACTGACAATGTTGAGCTTTTCTGTGCTTCCTCCGTATCATCCGACAAATGGAATCTGGGCGGTCTTGTCTCAAAATACGCCTGGCTTCTTGAAGGAAAGGGACTTACGGACTTTACTAAAGCCGATGATATAACGGAGCATCTTATTTCTCTTTGTGAAGCACGCCTTGATGAGCTTCAGAATGAACACGGTGAGGATGTTGTAAAACAGCTTGAACAGTATGCACTTCTTCGTAATGTTGATATGAAGTGGATAGATCATATTGATGCTATGGATCAGCTCAAACGCGGTATCTCACTTCGTGCATATGCAAATCAGGATCCCGTTGTTGCATTCAGACAGGAAACCTACGATATGTTTGACGAAATGTCTGCATCCATCCGTGAGGATACGGTACAGATGCTCTTCACAAGAAGAGTCCGCTCCGAAGAGGATGTGAAGAGACAGCAGGTCGTTAAGGTTACAACATCATCGGGAGGCGGTTCCGAAGAAAAGAAAAAGCCCGTAACAAAAGGCGAAAAAATCGGCAGAAATGACCCCTGCCCCTGCGGCAGCGGAAAGAAATATAAGCATTGCTGCGGCAGATAAAATTAAAGGCAAACGGAGGTAATATCTTGACTGACAGTTTTTCTCCTTCCGATAACAATTTCCCCGGATATGAAAACAATGAAAATGAAATAAATTGCAATTCAGCAGAGAATAACGGTGAGTATACCGTAAAAGGTGAAGAAGGGGCTGAAGGTAAAAATGAAGCTCCCGACAATACACCTCGCTACGGTAATAACCCGTACGGGGATAGTGCTCCCTACTCAAACAGCCCTTACGGAAATAATTATCCTTACGGCGGAGGTTATCCTTACGGCGGAGGTTATCCTTACGGTGCTCCTTACAGAAAAAAGCCTTCTCTTACAAAGAGAATTATTGCGTTTTTTACGGATGAAAGGGTGCTTCCCTTATCCCTTGCTTCAATTTCTGCAGCTATGGCTGTTATACTTTTTGATATATTCGGTGCGGCTTTTTCATTTATTCTTTATTCCTTCCCGTCACTTGCTGCACTTTATACGGAAAATTATATGTTTTCTGTGGTTTTCGGAATGTTATATACACTTTTCGGGATAGGTGTTCCGTTTCTCGCGGCATATATTTTCCTGAAAAAAACAAAAGGAATAAGTCTACCTTTAGACGCACCCCGAAAAAATTCGGGGGTGGGATATCTTATTCCGGCGGGACTCGGACTTTGCTATATTGGTAACATTGCAGTATCTTATATGATGTCTATGTTTTCCGCTATGGGAATTGAATTTGCATCATACAATGCGGCTCTCTCACAGTCTGACCCTTTGCCCGAAAATGTATTTCAGGTTATCTGCACTATTATGTATTCAGCAGTTTTTCCTGCATTTTTTGAGGAATTCGCATTCAGAGGAGTCATAATGCAGCCCTTAAGAAAATACGGTGACTGGTTTGCTATTATTGTGTCTGCCGTAATATTCGGACTTGTTCACGGCAATATGATGCAGATGCCCTTTGCAATAATAGCCGGCATTGCTTTAGGCTACAGCTCTGTTGTTACAGGCTCATTATGGACAGGAATAATAATACATTTTCTCAATAATTTCTTATCGGTCATATTTTCCTGGGCACGCACGGGACTGTCGGATTCGGCAAATATGATATTCTCTGCACTTTTTACCTACGGAACAATATTCATCGGTGTTATTGCCCTTGCAGGCTTCGCCTGGTCAAACAGCAATTTCTTAAGACTTCGTCAGGGGACTGCGGCAAAAGTAAAAACGGGAAGACTGGTTGCGGTATATTTTCTTATGCCGGCTATGATCGTAGCACTTATTCTGATTTTCAGAAAGATTTCATCCGATATTATACTGTGAGGTGCATATGGAAGAATTAACCTCAAGAAATAACCCTACCGTAAAATCTGCGGCGGCTTTGAAGGAATCGAAGGAACGCAGAAAAGCAGGTCGTTTTCTGCTTGAGGGTGCCCGTCTTTGTAAAGATGCCGCACTGAACGGTATAACAATAAATCAGTTTTTTATTACAAGCAAAGCAAAAGAAAAATATCCGGAGGAAGCAACGCTTCTTGAAAATAAAGCTGAAAAAATTTTTCTTATTCCGGAAAGTGTGGCTGAAAAGCTGAGTGATACAAAAAATTCTCAGGGTTTTTTTGCCGTGTGTGAGGATTCTGCAGCATCCCACGGGATAAAACCGACGGGAATGTATGTATTTACCGACAATGTGCAGAACCCCGATAATCTCGGTGCTATAGTAAGAACTGCTGAGGCTATGGGAGCAGACGGACTTATTGTAAGCTCAGGCTGTGACATTTATTCTCCCAAAGCACTTCGTGCTTCAATGGGAGCTCTGCTGAGATTTCCCGTTATAAAAACCGATGAACCTCATATGCTTTTATCGGAGTGTAAAAAACAGGGAATGAGAATATTTGCAAGTGTCGTCACTTCTGATGCGGAGTCTCTTGTAGCCTGTGATAAAAGCGGCGGCTGCGTGCTTATTATCGGAAATGAAGGAAACGGAATCAGTGATGAAATACTTGCTGCTTCCGATATAAGGATCACTATCCCTATGAAGGGAAAGGCAGAGTCACTTAATGCTTCGGCTGCAGCAACCGTGCTGATATGGGAATTTATGAAAACAAGGTGACAGATATGATTAGCAGAAAAAATTATATTATGTGGTATCATATGACATTCGGCACTAACAAAAAAGCACAGAAGGCACTTGATTTCTACGGTGGCTTTGAAAGGCTTTATGAGGTCGTAACAAAGGATGAAGACAATGCGGGGCTTCTTGAAGGCTTTAAGAAAGCCAGACTTTCTGCATATAGCCTTCTCGATGCTTCGGAGGCTGTTGCTGTTACAGAATCGCTTGGCGGAGGAGTAATAACCTTTGAGTCCGAATACTATCCGAAAAAGCTGCTTGAAATCAGTAACTTTCCCTTTGTGTTGTTTTATGACGGTGATAAAGAAATTCTCAAGGAGAATATGAATGTTGCCATAGTAGGTTCAAGAGAAACACCCGATAAAGCACTGACTATTACCTATAACGCTTCTTATAATCTTGCAAAAACAGGTGCAGTGACAGTAAGCGGAGCTGCTCTCGGAGCTGATTCAGCCGCCCACCGCGGTGCTATAGATGCAGGCGGTGCAACGGTAGGGGTTCTCGGCTGCGGAATCGGCAGTGAATATATGGACCGAATCGGAGATTTTTATGATACGGTCTGCTCCCATGGTGTTTATATAACTGAAATGCTGCCCTTTGAAAGACCGTCACGGTTTTCTTTTCCCGAAAGAAACCGTATTATATCGGGAATGAGTCAGGCGGTGCTTGTAGCTTATGCCGAAGAAAAAAGCGGTTCGCTCATTACTGCCGATTGGGCAAAAAAACAGAAACGCCGTGTTTATGCTGTTGCTTCAAGCCTTTATCCCTCAAAGGGCTGTGAAAAACTGATTTCCGACGGTGCATATGTCTTTTATAATGCAGGAGATATTGCGTATCCATTTAAAGATTGTTATTCCAAAGAAAAGTTCAATGATGCATATTGTAATAAGCCCGTAAGCATAAATGATATATCGGAAGATATGCTGAAAGCTTTCAATTCGGAGATAAAAGCAGATATTCCTGCATCAAAGAAAAAGCCTCCTGAAAAGAAAGCGGTTCAGAAAATGCAGGCTGAGGTTACCAATGAAGAGAAAAAAGTCGAAAAGGAACTGCCGTCACATCTGAGTGCTGATGCAAAAATCGTATACGGTTTTCTTACATCTGAAAAAATGAGTGTAGACAGTCTGATATCTCTTACGGGACTGCCCACAAAGAATGTTCTTTCAGCCGTAAGCGAGCTTGCGGTTTTCGGTTTTGTGAAAAACCTTCCGGGCTCTATGATAAGTAAAAGTGAAAAGTAAAAAAGATTTTATGTCCCGCTGAACGGTAAGCGATGCTTACATGGGCGTGTGACTATCCGGAAGCGGTTGCCTGAGTTTCGGCGAAGCCGTTTTCTTGTCTGAATAAAAATTTTTTTCCAAAGGAAGATTATATATATGTCCAAGCTTGTTATTGTTGAGTCGCCTGCAAAGGCGAAAACCATAAAAAAGTATCTCGGCCCCGGCTTTGAAGTGAAGGCTTCAATGGGACATGTGAGAGACCTTTATGCAAATAAATTAAGTGTTGATGTAAACCGTGATTTTGAGCCTGACTATACGGTCATCAAGGGAAAGGAGAAGCTCATCGAGGAGCTGTCGGCTCTCGCTGAAAAAAGCGATGAAGTGTATCTCGCAACTGACCCTGATCGTGAGGGCGAAGCAATTTCCTGGCATCTTGCCACACTTTTAGGACTTGATACGAATAAGCTCAATCGTGTAAAATTCAATGAAATTAATAAAAAAAGTGTTGAAAACGGAATCAACAACCCGTCAAAGATAGACCTTGACCTTGTAAATGCACAGCAGGCAAGAAGAATTCTTGACCGCCTTGTAGGTTACAGACTTTCTCCCTTTATTTCACAGAAAATAAGGAGAGGTCTTTCCGCAGGCCGTGTACAGAGTGTTGCACTTCGTCTTATCGTTGACAGAGAAGAAGAAATAAAGAAGTTTGTTCCCGAGGAATACTGGACGATTGATGCTCTTTTACAGGCACCCTCCTCAAAGAAGAGCTTCAAGGCATCCTTCCGTGATGATGAAACGGGTAAGGTGAAGCTTTCCGACAAGGAAAGCACCGAAAAGATATTGAAAAAGCTTGACGGTGCCGTGTTTACCGTCAGTAAGGTGAAAAAAGGCATAAGAAAGAAGCAGCCCTCGCCTCCCTTTATTACTTCAACTCTTCAGCAGGAGGCTTCAAAGCGTTTAGGTTATACAGCAAAGCGTACAATGAAGGTTGCACAGGAGCTTTATGAGGGTGTCGAAATTGAGGGTATCGGCTCTGTGGGTCTTATAACCTATATGAGAACAGACTCACTTCGTATTTCCGAAGAGTCCCGTGCACAGGGAAATCAGTTTATAAAGGACAATTACGGCGAAAAGTATCTTCCCGAGAAGCCCCGTTATTTCAAGACAAGACAGGGTGCACAGGACGGTCACGAAGCCATCCGTCCTTCGCTTATTGAGCTTACTCCCGAAAAAGCGAAGTCCTCGCTTACAAGCGAGCAGTACAAAATATATAACCTCATATGGTGCCGTTTTATGGCATCTCTTATGGCAAACTGTCTTCAGGACACCACAAAAGCGGAAATTACAGCAAGAAAAGAAAATTCCGATGAGTTCTGCGTATTTGCCGCAAGCGGTTATACAGTCCGTTTTGACGGCTACAGCGTCCTTTATGATAATAATACCGACGAAGAGGAAAGTGCATCTGTTCTTCCCGAGCTTACCGAGGGGGCAGTTCTCAAGGTAAAGGAAATCAAGGATGAACAGCATTTCACACAGCCTCCATTAAGATTTTCCGAAGCTTCCCTTATAAAGATGCTTGAAGAAACAGGAGTAGGCAGACCCAGCACCTATGCTTCAATTCTTTCGATAATTCTTGACCGTGACTATGTTGTCAGAGAATCGAAAAAGCTTCTTGCCCCCACAGAGCTCGGTACTGTTATCGTCACTCTTCTTAAGGATAAATTCCCCAAGATAGTAAACACAAAATTTACTGCAGGTATGGAGGCTGACCTTGATAAAATAGAAGAGGGCGGCTATGACTATATAAAGATGCTTCACGGCTTCTATGACGAATTTGAAGATTCTCTTAAAAAGGCAAAGGCTTCAATGGAGGGTGTAAAAATTAGTCTTGAAGAGGATAAAACCGATATCCCCTGTGAAAAATGCGGCAAAAATCTTGTTGTCAAGGTGGGAAGATTCGGAAAGTTCTTTGCTTGTCCCGGTTATCCCGAATGTAAATTCACAAAGCCCTTTGTTCTTGAAACTCAAGGGTGTTGTCCCGTCTGCGGCGGCACCGTAATCAGCAAGAAATCCAAAAAGGGACACACCTTCTACGGTTGCTCAAATTATCCCGCATGCACATTTATGACATGGGATACGCCAATAAATGATAAATGTCCCGATTGCGGAAAAACACTTTTCAAGGGAAGAGGAAATTCCGTAAAATGTCTTGACGAAAAATGCGGATACGAGAAAAAGAGCAAAAGGCAGCAGGACAAAGATGAAGATTGATTATATTACCGTTATAGGAGCAGGCTTTGCAGGCTGTGAAGCCGCTATGCAGATAGCCGGGGCGGGGATAAAATGCCGTCTTTATGAAATGAAGCCAAAGAGGTTTTCGCCTGCACATAAAAGTGAGAACTTCTGTGAGCTTGTCTGCTCTAATTCATTTAAGGCTTTACGCCCCGATTCTGCGGCAGGACTCCTTAAAAATGAAATGGAAAGACTCGGAAGCATTACCGTAAAATGTGCCAAGGCAACTGCAGTTCCTGCCGGCGGTGCACTTGCTGTGAACCGTGACGAATTTTCGGATATGGTAACAAAAGCCGTTGAAAATGAACCGCTTATTGAAATTATAAGAGATGAGCTTACGGAAATTCCCCGTGAGGGCATTGTAATCGTGGCGGCAGGCCCTCTTGCATCTGACGCTTTAAGCGAGGATATAAAGAAGCTTTGCGGAGAAAATTTAAGCTTTTATGATGCGGCAGCACCCATTGTAGCCTTTGACAGCATTGATATGACAAAGGCATTTACGCAGTCACGCTATGACAAGGGCGGAGCAGACGATTATATCAACTGTCCGATGAATAAGGCAGAATATGAAGAGTTTTACCGTGAGCTTATAAGTGCCGAAAGCGTTATTCTTCACGAATTTGAAAAAAATAAGGAAATTTATGAAGGCTGTATGCCCATAGAAATTATGGCAAAAAGAGGGGAGAACACCATACGCTTCGGGCCTATGAAGCCGGTGGGGCTGGTAGATCCCAATACAGGTCACAGACCTTGGGCAGTTCTGCAGCTTCGCAAGGAAAATAAGGCAGGTACGCTTTATAATCTTGTAGGTTTTCAGACAAATCTCAAATTCGGAGAACAGAAAAGGGTATTTTCAATGATTCCCGCACTTCACTCGGCACAGTTTGTACGCTACGGTGTTATGCACAGAAATTCTTTCCTCAATTCCCCCAAGGTACTCACATCGTATTTCAATATGAAGGAATATCCCGATATCTTCTTTGCGGGACAGATAACGGGCGTTGAAGGATATATGGAATCTGCGGCGGCAGGCATTATTGCAGGCATAAACGCAGTAAGAAGATATAAGAGTGAAGAAATGATGCTTCTTCCCGAAAACACAATGCTCGGTGCACTTTCAAGATATGTTGAAAACACCGAAACCAAAAATTATCAGCCGATGGGGGCTGCAATAGGACTTCTGCCGCCCTTGAACGAAAAAATAAGAGATAAAAGAGAACGCTATAAAAAAATATGTGATATTGCGTTAGGGTCAATTGACGAATACGTAAGAACCAACGGAATCTGAAAAATATAAGAGGGTTAATATGAAAGAGCTGGAAAAAAAGATAGGATATGAGTTTAAGAACAGGGAGCTTCTGCGTCTTGCACTTTCTCATTCTTCATATGCAAACGAAAGAGCAGGCAAGTCCGATAATGAAAGGCTTGAATTTTTAGGTGACTCGGTGTTGGGCTTTATTACGGCAGAGTATCTTTTTTCCACACTTCAGGATCGTCCCGAGGGTGAGCTTACGAAGCTTCGTGCAAATGCCGTATGTGAAAAATCCCTTGCTGCTTTTGCAAATGAAATAAATCTCGGCGACTACATACTTCTCGGAAAGGGTGAAATTATGACAGGGGGCAAAAACCGTCCCTCTATACTTTCCGATGCATTTGAATCCGTAATTGCCGCTATTTATCTTGACGGCGGTATGGATGAAGCAAAACGCTTTGTGCTTCGTTTTGTTTCCAAAAGCACAACAGACACGGCACAGGCTACCGACTACAAAACTCTTTTGCAGGAGGTTATACAGAAAAATCCCGATGAACATCTGACCTACCGTCTTGTGGCGGAAAGCGGTCCCGACCATAATAAGGAATTTACCGTTGAGGTCTATCTCAATTCCAACTGTATCGGCACGGGAAAAGGACATTCAAAGAAAAAAGCCGAACAGGCGGCGGCAAAGGAAGCACTTGAGCTTATGGGTATAAAGGGATGAAGCATATAAATGTTTCTCTGTTCGTTCCGCATCTGGGTTGTCCCAATTCCTGTATTTTCTGCAATCAGAAAACCATATCGGGAAAATGCGAGCCGCTGAAAAAAGAGGATATAATAAGGGCGGCAGAAATTGCAAAAGAGGGCGTTTATGATAAAGAAAACAGTGAAATAGCCTTCTTCGGAGGCTCATTTACCGCTATTGAAAGAGCGGAAATGATATCCTTTCTTGAAACGGCAAAGCCTTATATCGGAAAAGATTTCGGCGGTATCAGAATATCCACCCGTCCCGATTGTATTGACCGTGAGGTGCTGTCAGTTCTTCAAAAATACGGTGTTACGGCAATTGAGCTGGGAGCACAGAGTATGGCAGAGGATGTACTTATAAAAAACGAAAGAGGACACACTCCCGAAGACACCGTAAATGCTGCAGCTCTCATAAAAGAATACGGCTTTTCGTTGGGACTTCAGATGATGACGGGGCTTTACGGCTCTACTGAAGAAAAGGATATATATACTGCAGAAAAATTTATAGAAATGAAACCCGATACCGTAAGAATATATCCTACGGTAGTGCTCCGAAACACAAAGCTTGAAGCACTTTATAATAACGGGGAATATATTCCTCAGACTCTTGAAAACGCAGTCAGTCTTTCTGCAAAGCTTCTTCTGATGTTTCATAAAGAAAACATAAAGGTCATAAGGCTCGGACTTCATTCGGGCGGTAATGTTGAAGAAGGCTTTGCGGCAGGTGTCTATCACCCTGCATTCAGAGAGCTTGCTGAAAGTGAAATATATAAAAACATAATTGAAGAAAAGCTATCCTCTTTTCCCGACGGTGAGTATACGCTCTCTGTAAACCCGAAGGAGCTTTCAAAGGCTCTCGGACAGAAACGGAGCAATGTAACCTACTTCAGGGAGAAAGGCAAGAATATAAAAATTACGGGAGATGAAACACTCTTCCGATATGATGTATTAATTATTATATAATTTATTGTATATACGAAATGAAAGGAAAATAAGATGTATCTTAAAGCATTGGAAATGCAGGGCTTCAAGTCCTTCCCCGATAAAATAGTGTTAGAATTCGGCAAGGGTGTTACTGCAGTTGTCGGCCCTAACGGCTCGGGTAAGAGTAATATTGCCGATGCGGTGCGTTGGGTGCTGGGTGAACAGTCAACAAAGTCACTTCGTGGCTCAAAAATGGAAGACGTTATTTTCAGCGGTACTAAAGACCGCCGACCTCAGGGCTTTGCAGAGGTCACCTTAAGGCTTGACAATTCAGACGGTGCCTTGTCCAATCCCGAAAAAGAGGTATCTGTTACGAGAAGATACTACCGTTCGGGGGATAGTGCATATCTTATAAACGGTTCAACTGTAAGACTTAAGGATGTCCACGAGCTTTTTATGGATACGGGACTGGGACGCGACGGATATTCAATGGTCGGTCAGGGCAGGATCGAAGAAATGGTTTCCGCAAAAAGTGAAAACCGCCGTGATATGCTGGAAGAAGCCGCAGGAATATCTGCTTACCGTTACAGACGCGGTGATGCAACAAAAAGACTTGATCAGGCAGAAGAAAACCTTGTAAGACTCCGTGATATAGTAAGTGAGCTTGAAGCAAGAATAGGGCCTTTGGAGAAGCAGAGCATAAAGGCACAGCAGTTCCTTTTATACGCAGGCGAGAAAAAGGAGCTTGAAATAGGGCTTTGGGTAAATATTCTCGGAAAATCGGCAGGTCTTATAAGAGAACAGAGTCATAAAATAGAGGTTGCCCGTTCACAGTATGAGGATGCAGGCGAAGCACTTCAGAGAATTTCTGAGGAAATCGACTCGGCGGCAGACGGTACAAGGGATATAAATATCCGTATGGAGAATATAAGAAATTCCCGTTCCCGTCTTGAAGAGCAGGCTGCAGCCCTTGACAGTCAGGCTGTTGTCTTTGAAAACTCCGTTCAGCATAATAACGATACGATAGAGAGAATCGAAAGAGAGCTTGAAGCAGAAAATATTGCAGATACGGATATCCTTAAAGAAATCGAAAACACCGAAAGGCTTATCAAGGAAACAGAAAAGACAGTAGAAAACGAAAATCTTGTTCTCAGGGGACTTACGGACAAGCTTTCCGGACTTAAGAAAAATGATGAAGCTTATGCCGATGAATATAACCGTATAAATGAAGAGCTTTCCCGTCTTGCTCTTGAAATATCAAAGACGGAAACTGCCGTTGCTTCGGCAGCATCATCTACTTCGGAAATAAAGTCAAGACTTGAAAGTCTTTCAAACGATATAAGCACAAAAAATGAGAATATTCAACTTCTTGAAAAAGAGCTGCTTACGGGAAAAGAAAGCAGGGATAACGCAAAGGAAGAGTGCGAGGAGCTTATAAATGCGGTATCGGGTTACGAGCTTCGTCTTAAAAAGGCGGAAGAGAAGCTTGAAAACCGTAAAAAGGATAATGACGAAATAAAGCTTAAGCTCTTATCGGCAGAATCAAGACTTAAGTTTTTACAGGATACCGAAAAGAATATGGAAGGCTATCAGGGAAGCGTAAAGGCAGTCCTTAAGGAATATTCAAGAGGAACGCTTACAGGTATTCACGGTACGCTTTCAAGCCTTATTGATGTTAAGGAAAAATATCAGACAGCAGTTGAAACGGCTCTCGGAAACGCAATTCAGGATATCGTAACGGATACAGAAAACGATGCAAAAAAAGCCATCAATATGCTTAAAAGCTCCCACGGGGGAAGAGCTACATTTTTACCTCTCAATGCAATAAAGGGCAGAGTTCTTGATGAAAAAGAGCTTGACGACCATTACGGCTTCATTGACCTTGCATACAGACTTGTTGAAGCAGACAGTATATACGATGAGATAATAAAATCACTTCTCGGCAGAATCGCAGTCTGTGAGGATCTTGACTGTGCAATTGCCCTTGCAAAGAAATATAACTATAAATTCAAGATAGTGACATTAGACGGACAGGTTATCAATGCAGGCGGTTCAATGACGGGCGGTTCAAAAATATCAAATGTAGGCTTTTTAGCCAGAAGAACCGAAATTGAAAAGCTTAAAGCCGAATGTGATGCCCTTGCCGATAAGGTAAATTCAAGCTACTCGCTTCTTAAGGAGGCAGCCGAAAATTCTTCAAAGGTCAAAGCAGACCTTGAGGGAAGCAGAGGCGAGCTTTTAAGAGCACAGGAGAATAAATTACAGCTTGAAAGCTTCATAAGCGGTCTTGAAAGAAGAAAAACAGAGCTTATAAAGGATATAGAGACTCTTGAGGGTGAAAAGAAAATCTCTCTTGCCCGTCTTGATACTCTGAATTCCTCCATGGAGCTTTCACTCAAAGAAAAAGAAAAGCTTCTCGGCGAAAAGACCGAAAGAGAAGAAGAGCTTTCCCGTCTTACGGGCGGAAGAGATTCGCTTCTTCTCGAAAGAGAAAAGCTCAATTCCGAGATTTCTGATGTAAATATGCGTATTGTGTCCTTTGTCAAGGAATCGGAAGCCAAAAAGGAAGCTGTTATTTCTCTTAAAAAGCGAATTGAAGATGCCGAAGAACGCAAGGAAATGCTTCGTAGTGAAATAAAGGAGCTTGAAGAAAAGAATGAAGAGCTTCTTTTACAGGCACAGAAAACCAAGGATGAGGCTTCTGAAATAAGAACCGGCATCCATAAAAATGAAGAGGAAATAAGAACACTTATTAAAAAGCGTGATGAGCTTGAAAAGAGCGTCAGCGATAACCGTACTCTTGAAAAGGTAAAATCCGAGGAAAGAGAAAAAATAAGCGGTGAGCTTATCCGTCTTGAAGAGAAAAAGGCATACCTTGAAAAGGAACAGCAGGATATTGAAAGAAAGCTTTACGAGGAATATGCTCTTACAAGAAGAGAAGCTGAGGAAATCTGTCCCGAAATAGAGTCCGTTCCCAAGGCACAGAAGCGTCTTTCAGAGCTGAAAGCACAGATAAAGGCATTAGGCTCTGTCAATGTGGCAGCTATTGAGGAATACAAGGAGGTATCCTCCCGTTACGAATTCCTTTCAGGACAGGTGAATGATGTTGAAAAGTCCAAAAAAGAGCTGCTTAAGATGATAGAAGAGCTGACTTCTAAAATGGCAGAGCAGTTCAGAGACCGTTTTGAAGCAATAAATAACGGCTTCAAGGAGACCTTTACAACACTTTTCGGCGGAGGCTCGGCAGAGCTTGTGCTTGAGGATGAAAACGATATTCTTGAATGTAACATAGAAATCAAAGCACAGCCCCCCGGAAAGAACGTAAAATCTCTTTCACTTCTTTCGGGCGGTGAAAAGGGACTTACGGCAATTGCACTTCTGTTTGCAATACTTAAGGTAAGACCGTCACCCTTCTGTATATTCGACGAGGTTGAGGCAGCCCTTGACGATGTAAATGTGCTTCGTTACGCACAGTATGTAAGAATGATGACAGACGAAACACAGTTCATCCTCATCACTCACAGACGAGGAACAATGGAAGAAGCAGATATGCTCTACGGTGTTACAATGCAGGAGCACGGCGTATCAAAGCTTCTTGAGCTTAAGACAGCAGAAATGGTAGAAAAGCTAAAGCTTGATGAATAAATAAATTTCTGCAAATCCGGAATCCGGAGAATGTCCCCATTTTGCATTTTGCACTTTGCATTGTGCATTTTTGCGGATCTGTTGCAGATAATCCGATTCAGTATAAAAGGAGCAAATTATGGGAATTTTCAGTAAAATAAATTTCGGTCTGGGTAAAACCAGAAATAAAATGGCGGGAGCCATTGATGAAATGCTTGATGCATTCGACTCTTTTGAGGATGATCTCTTTATAGAGCTTGAAGAAATACTTGTTATGTCCGATGTAGGCGTAAATACTGCCGTTCAAGTGGTTGAAGAGCTTCGTGCTCGTGTAAAGAGTGAAAAGCTCAAAAGCACTCAGGATGTGAAAAAAGAACTGCAGAATATTATTGCCGACCTGCTTTACGGCGGTGAGGATATGGGACTTGTCACAATTCCCTCTGTTATCCTTGTTATCGGTGTAAACGGTGCGGGTAAGACCACTTCCATCGGAAAAATGGCAGCCATGTATAAGGCACAGGGTAAAAAAGTGATCCTCGGTGCCGCAGATACATTCCGTGCCGCCGCTATTGACCAGCTTGATGTGTGGGCACAGAGGGCAGGAGTTGATATAATAAAGCATAAAGAGGGTGCAGACCCCGCCGCAGTTGTGTATGACACTATTCAGGCAGGTATAGCAAGAGATTGCGATATTATAATCTGCGATACTGCAGGCAGACTTCACAACAAGAAAAATCTTATGGACGAGCTTGCAAAAATATACCGTGTATGTGACAAGGAGCTTCCTTATGCCGACCGTGAGGTTCTTCTTGTGCTTGATGCAACAACAGGTCAGAATGCCGTAAATCAAGCTAAGGAATTTATGAATGTGGCAGAGCTTACGGGTATCGTTCTTACAAAGCTTGACGGTACTGCAAGGGGCGGTGTTGTTCTTTCCATAAAGAATGACCTTAAGCTTCCCGTTAAATTTATAGGTGTAGGTGAGGGAATAGACGATTTACAGCCCTTCTCTCCCTCGGCATTCGCAAAGAGCTTATTTGAAACAGCAAATGAAAAAGACCTTGATAAGGAAGGGGATTCATTAAGTGAACTTGTTAACTCTGAAGACTACATTAACTACACTCCGAAAGAAGACGAAGAAGACGGCACCGAAGCTATTAAAGCTCTATTTGAAGAAGTCTTCGGGGAAATCACCGACACCGAAGCAGAAGTTAGTCTCAGCAGCGAAGAGTCAGTTCCTCAGGGACAAGAAGACAGCGACATTGAAGAAATCAGAGCAGAAGCTGAAGAAACAGATAGCTTCACAGCAGGTAAAGCTTGTGAAGAGTCATTTGAAGAAGCATCCGAAGAGAAAGAAGACAGCGGCTCTGAAAGCGAAGACGATGAGGAACAAAAGAGAGCTGAAGCTTTAAGACTTGAAGCTGAACGCATCGCAGCAGAAAAGGCTGAAGCTGAGCGTATCGCAGCAGAA
>CAYTRD010000004.1:18796-62273 GCA_964440255.1 uncultured Ruminococcus sp.
TCGCAGCAGAAAAGGCTGAAGCTGAACGCATCGCAGCAGAAAAGGCTGAAGCTGAGCGTATCGCAGCAGAAAAGGCTGAAGCTGAACGCATCGCAGCAGAAAAGGCTGAAGCTGAACGCATCGCAGCAGAAAAGGCTGAAGCTGAGCGTATCGCAGCAGAAAAGGCTGAAGCTGAACGCATCGCAGCAGAAAAGGCTGAAGCTGAACGCATCGCAGCAGAAAAGGCTGAGGCTGAGCGTATTGCAGCAGAAAAAGCTGAAGCAGAGCGTAAAGCCCGTGAGGAAGAAGAAAACAAGAAAAAGAAGAGGGGTGGACTGTTTGGATTTTTTAATCGCCACTCATAATATGAAAAAAAGAGAGGAGCTTCACAGAATTTTATCTCCTCTCGGAATAAATGTTTTTCTCGACTATGAAAAGGGAATTGAACTTTGCGATGTTGAAGAAACAGGCGAAACATTCGCTGAAAACGCACTTCTCAAAGCCCGTTCAGGCTGTAAGGAATCAGGACTTCCCTGTATTGCAGACGATTCGGGACTTATGGTAGATGCACTTGACGGAAGACCCGGTGTATATTCCGCAAGATATATGGGCGAGGACACTCCTTACAGTGAAAAAATGGCACACCTTGTAAAGGAGCTTGAGGGAGTTTCCGATGAAAAAAGAACTGCAAGATTCGTAAGCTGTGCCGCAGTGATATTCCCCGACGGAAGAGAATATACAGTAACCGGAAAATGCGAAGGAAAAATCGGTTACACTCCCGCAGGTGAAAACGGCTTCGGCTTTGACCCCATTTTTTACATAGGGGACAAGTCATTTGCCCAGCTTTCGGCAGAAGAAAAGGACGCAATAAGCCACAGAGGAAATTCTCTTCGTGCACTAAAAGAAATACTTTTTGAAATTATATAAAGAGGTAAATTTATGACAAGCAAAGAAAGAGCCGCCCTCAGAGGTCAGGCAAACACACTTGATGTGCTTTTTCAGGTAGGAAAAGGCGGCATCTCCGACACACTTATTGAACAGACAGACGGTGCACTTCGTACCCGTGAACTTATAAAGCTCCGTGTTCTTACGGAAACATCTCCCCTCACTCCCCGTGAAGCAGCAGAAGAGTTAGCCGCTAAAACAGGAAGCGAAGTTGTGCAGGTAATCGGCGGTGTTATGGTGCTTTACCGATATAATCCCGAGCTTCACGAGGATAAGAAAAAGCCTGCAAAGAAAAAGGAAAACCCCGTAAAAGCAAGAAAAAGACTTGCAAAGCTTGAGGGGAAAAAGAAGAAATCTCCCTTTGAAGATAAAAAAGGCAGAGATAAAAGGCTTCCCAAAAAGACAGCAAAATGATGAATACGGGTGTATGTATATTCGGCGGAAGCTTCGACCCCGTGCATAAAGGACATAAAAAGCTGGCAGACTTTATATGTGAAAAGCTGAAGCTTCGTAAAATGCTCATAATTCCGGCTTATATGTCGCCATTTAAGAATAATTCGGGTGCTGTTGCTGAGCAAAGACTTCAGATGTGTAAGGATGTCTTTTATGATGATGTTTTTACGGTTTCCGACATAGAGATAAAAAGAGGCGGGAAGAGCTATACGGTTGATACCGTAAAAACCGTAAAAGAGCTTTATCCCGATGAAAAATTGTATCTTTTAATAGGCTCGGATCAGCTTCTGTCCTTTGATAAATGGTATTGCTTCAAGGATATTTTATCCTTTGTGACTTTAGTTTCAGTGTCCCGAGAGGAATCGGTTGAAACAAAGATACTTGAAGGCTTTGCTGATGAAAAGCTCCGTCCGTACGGTGAATGTATGATACTTGATTTTTTACCTCTTGAAATAAGCTCTACCGCACTTCGGGGGCTTATTTCGGAAAACGCCGATGTGTCGGATTATCTCGACGAAAAAACAATCGCTTATATACACGAAAAAGGACTTTACAAAAATGAATAAAAACGAGACTCTGTTAAAAGATATCAGAGAAAGGCTTTCTGATTTCAGATACAACCATTCCCTTGAGGTGGCAAAAAGTGCCAAAGAGCTTGCCGAAAAATACGGCTTCGACCCCGAAACGGCATATACTGCAGGACTTGCACACGATGTGCTTAAGGAGCTTTCGAGGGAAGAATTTCTTGAATTTTTTCAAAGGGAAAATATAACTCTTTCCCATATTGAGAAGACGGCACCAAAGCTGTGGCACGCTATGGCAGGTGCTCGATATCTGAAAAATGAATACGGCTTTTCCGATGAAATAATTTCAGCTGTGAGATATCACACAACGGGAAAAGAGGGTATGAGCCTTCTTGAAAAAATACTTTTTATTGCAGATTTCATTTCTCTTGACCGTGATTATAACGGTGTTGATGAAATGAGAAAAAGGGCAGAAATATCCCTCCATTATGCTATGCAAGAGGGACTTCGCTTTACAATTGAAGACCTTGCAAGGGATTGCAAGCCTATTCATCCCGACACAGTGGCTTGCTATAATGAAATACTTTTGCTGATGAATCAGAAATAAGGAAGGAAAAATATATATGAATAAGACAGTTGAAATTGCAATTAAGGCACTTGACAGCAAAAAGGCTGTTGAGATTTCGGCTCTTGAAGTAGGTTCACTTACAATTGTTGCCGATTATTTTGTTATTGCTGCAGGTTCATCTTCCACACAGGTGCGTGCACTTGCAGATGAAGTAGAATATCAGTTAGGACTCGAGGGCATCACTCCCCGACAGATAGAGGGAAAGGCAACAGGCTGGATACTTCTTGACTATTATGATGTTGTCATCCATGTATTTTTACAGGACCAGAGAGATTATTATAATCTCGAAAAGCTCTGGGCGGATTCAACTCCTCTTGATATTTCTTCTCTTATTACCGATTAATAAATCACGGAAAGATTTTTTTCGTATATACTGTTAAGAGAAATGTTTTTTTTGAGAGGATTTGGGAGATATGAATATTTCAATAGGAGATATTAATGTAAATTATTTTGAAAAGGGTGATAAAGCTTCCGAAGAAGCTGTTGTTATGCTTCACGGCTGGGGCTCAAATATCACGCTTTTTGAAAATGCGGCAGCCTTTGTTGCGGGAAAATACTTTGTAGCCGCTCCCGATATGCCGGGCTTCGGTGAGACACCCGAACCGCCGTATGCCTGGAATGTTGATGATTACACAGATTTTGTAATTGAATTTATTAAAAAGCTCGGACTTAAGAAGGTCATTCTTTTAGGTCATTCATTCGGCGGAAGAGTTATAATAAAGCTTGTAAACAGAAAAGAGCTTCCCTTTACCGTTACAAGACTTATTCTTGTGGACTCAGCAGGCATACGCCCGGAAAAGACCGCTGAACAGCTTAAAAAAGAGAAAATAATGAAGACGGGCAAAAAGCTTCTTGCCTTTTCTCCCAAGCTCCTTAAATTTTTCCAGTCAATGGTAGGCTCTGCCGACTATAAGGCGGCATCGCCCTTAATGAGAGAAATTCTCGTAAACGTGGTAAATGAAGACCTTTCACATTTACTCCCGACAATAAATCAGGAAACACTTCTTATATGGGGCACGCTTGATACTGCAACTCCCATTGCTGACGCTGAAAAAATGGAACAGCTTATTCCTGAAGCGGGACTTGCGAGAATTGAGGGTGTGGGACATTATTCGTTCCTTGAAAATCCCGTTGTCTTTGAAGCAATACTTGAATCCTATCTCGAGCTTTAATTTTCCGGAGGCAAAATAATGGTACCTTATTTACAGATTCTATTTGGTGCAGTAACTCTTATGGGCATATATTCCGTGTTTAAGAGTCTGCTTTTCAATATGCATATGTTCCAGCTCAACGGCTACCGTTTTTCTACCCATATAGGCTGGATAAGAAAGAATATGGGACGCTTTGCGGTGGAATACATAGTTTTCGCCCTTTCCTTTACGGGACTCATAAACCACGAGCCCTTAATGGGCTTTTCTGCACTTGCACTTTTGGTTGCGGTTCTTGCCGTGGCTGTGGAAAACAGAAACAGACCCGCAAAGAAACCTCTTGTATATACTCCTCGTGTAAAGAGAATGTTTGTAACCTCCTGTATTCTGCTTGTCGCGACATACGGTGCCTCAATATGGCTTCTTACAACCGATAAAAAGAATCTCTCTTTCCTTGTTCTCGGTCTTATTGTATCTCTTACACCCGTTTGCGTGGTTCTCGCAAACCTCATCAACAAGCCTATAGAAAAGGCAATTAACAGATATTATCTGAATGACGCAAAGAGAATGTTAAAGCTTATGCCTGAGCTTGAAACCATAGGAATTACGGGCTCATACGGAAAAACAAGTGTCAAATTCTATCTTTATACGATTCTTCGAGCTTGGACAGATACTTTAGTTACTCCTTCAAGCTTCAACACACCTATGGGTATAGTTATAACCATAAGAAAGTCCCTTAAGGCTGTGCACAAAATTTTCCTTTGTGAAATGGGTGCAAAATGGGTAGGGGATATTAAAGAGCTTTGCGATATCGTGCATCCTAAGCACGGCATCATAACGGCTCTCGGTGAACAGCACCTTGAATCCTTCGGTTCAAAGGAAAATATCATAAAGACAAAATATGAGCTTGCAGATGCTCTTCCCGAGGACGGAAGACTCTATATAAATTTCGACAACGAAACCATAAGAAAGAATCTGCCGAAAAGACCTTATATCTCCTACGGCACAACTCCCGACTGCGATTATTATGCATTTGACGAAAAGGTATCCTCAAAGGGTACATCCTTTAAGGTAAAGGCACCCGACGGTAAGGAATATGCCTTTGAAACCAAGCTTTTAGGACATCATAATGTAATAAATATCACGGGTGCAATTGCCGCAGCAAACGGCTTCGGTATGCCCCTTTCGGAAATGAAAAGATTTGTAAGACGAATCGATGCCGTGCCTCACCGTATGCAGATAGTTCCCAGAGGCGAGGTTACAATTATAGATGATGCCTTCAACTCCAATCCTGCAGGCTGCCGTGCCGCTCTTTCCACGCTTTCGCAGATGGACGGAATGAGAATTCTTGTGACACCGGGTATGGTAGAATTGGGTGCGGAGGAATATAAGCTCAACCGTGAATTCGGTGAATTTGCCGCAGTGTGCTGTGATAAGATAGCTCTTATCGGCAAAAAGCAGACCGAAGCTATAAAAGAGGGTATAGAAAGTAAGGGCTTCAATAAGGATGATCTTCTGATATTTGAAGATTTTTCAGAGGCTATGAAGCACCTTTATGCTATGAATTCAGATAAAAAGAAGATCATTCTCCTTGAAAATGACCTTCCCGATAACTATTGATAAGGGGGAATAACGATGAAAATAAGAGTCGGTGTTTTTTTCGGCGGAAAAAGTGTTGAACACGAAGTGTCCGTAATTTCGGCACTTCAGGCAATTGCATCAATTCCTGCCGATAAATATGAAGTGATCCCCGTTTATATCACAAAAGAAAATGAATTCTATACAGGCTTTGAGTGCTCCTGTATTGAAGAATATTCAAATATCCCTGCACTTATTAAAAAGAGCACTCGCTGTATGCTTATGAATAACGAAGGCAGAGTTCAGTTGATGCGTTATCCCTTTAAGAAAACGGGAAGCAATGTTATAGCCGATATTGATGTGGCTTTCCCCATAGTTCACGGAACGAATGTTGAGGACGGCACCTTACAGGGATATTTGAAGCTTACCGGTGTACCGTATGTAGGTTGTGATGTTACTGCATCTGCCGTGGGTATGGATAAATATGTTATGAAAACAGTGCTTAAGGACAACGGAATTCCCGTTCTTGACTGTATAAGATTTATTTCTTCCGATTTTTCCGACAGCGAAAATGTACTTGACCGTTGCGAAGAAAAAATCGGCTATCCTGTTGTTGTAAAGCCTGTAAACCTCGGTTCTTCTGTCGGTATCAGCCTTGCTTCAAGCAGGGAAGAGCTCTATAATTCCCTTGAGGATGCTTTCAGATATGCAACCGTCGTGCTTGTTGAAAAGGCAATAACCAACCTTGTAGAAATAAACTGCTCTGTTATCGGAAACACCGAAACTGCAGAAGCATCCGAGCTTGAACAGCCCATAAGCTTCGGTAAGCTTCTTGACTATACAGCAAAGTATCAGAAGGGCAAGGTGACCGAAGAGGAAGCAAAGGCATTCAAGGAAGGTATTGATGAGCTTGTAAATAACCCCATTGACATAGAAAATGTACTTAAAAACGATACTTCCATTGAAGTCAGCCCCGACGGACGTTATGTAAGAAAGGGTGAGGGAGTAGTGACCTACGATTACTCAACCGAGCTTACAAAATTCGACGGGGAGAAGCTTTCAAGAATAAACCTTTCAAGGCCGTCGAAGGCAGCGGCAGGAATGGCAAGTCTGTCACGTCTTATCCCTCCCAATATGACAAAGGAAACAAGAGATTATATCCGTTCTCTTGCTGTAAAGGCATATACGGTTCTCGGCTGTAATGGGCTTTCCCGTATCGACTTTATGATAGATAAGTCAACAAATAAAGTATATCTTAACGAAATCAACACGATTCCCGGTTCGCTGTCATTCTATCTGTGGGCACCTCTCGGTGTAAAATATTCCGTAGTGCTGGATTCAATGATTCGGTTGGCACTGAGAAGAAGCAGAGAAGAGGAAGCCATAGAATTTTCATTTGAATCGGATATATTGAGAAACTTCGCAACAAAGGGAGCAAAAGGCTCTAAGGGAACAAAGGGCGGCTCACCTAAGCTTGGAGGAACAAAGAACTGATAATTTTTCAAAAAAAGAGATGATATAATGAAAAATTTAATGCTGTTAAGAGATAAAATGCTGGGATTTTCCGCACCCGAAAATGCACCTGTTACTTTTTCCTTTGACGGGATAAAGGAGGTTGGAATTTCTTCAGATATGAAGCCGTCCGTGAGAAGCTTTCTTACGGACTCGGTCGTTTTGGTGAATGAAATTACGGCTGTAGCTTCAAAGGGAATGATTCTTACCTTAAGAGAAACAAAATATTCCGATTTTCCCGTTATAGAATGGGGTGCAGACATGACGAGCTTCGGAAAAGCTCCGTCGGAAACACTTTCCGATTTTGCTGTATCTTCCGTGCTTTACGGTACCTGTCCCCGACTTGTATCGGGAAGCGGTGACACAAGAAATGATGAGCTTTTCCGCCGTTATAATGAAAGAGAAATAAATGAAGAAATTGTTATTTCTCCCGACTTCTGCCGCGGTGCTGACGGTGCTTCGCCTTTTATGACATTAAAATTTCAAGAATATTCCGTAAAAATCGGTATCGGCTGGCCGGGCAGATGGAAAATGGTATTTACACCCGTAAAAGGCGGTGTAAGATTCACTCTTTCACAGGCTGTTTTTTCAACTGTGGTTTACCCCGGAGAAACAATGCGTACTCCCAATATTACAGCACTTTTTTATTCCGGTGATGAAACTGAGGGCACTAATCTCTGGAGAAGATTTTTCCTGAAGCACATTCTGCCTGTCGGCAAAAACGGTGAAAAAGTAGGTCCCATAATGTTCTTACACACCCATATGATAGGCGGATACGGTGAATTTGAGGGTATTACAACGGATAATCAGATAAATGCAATTGAAGCCTATATAAAAAAGGACTTGAAGCCCGATGCGTGGTGGATAGATGCAGGCTGGTATCCCTGTGACCATAGCTGGTGGAATGTAGGTGACTGGATACCAAATCCCGAACAGCTTCCCGACGGCTTCCGCCCTATTTCCGACTGTCTTCACAAGAAGGGTATTGACCTTCTTGTATGGTTTGAACCTGAAAGAGTAATGGAGGGTTCAAGGCTTGATTTTCTTCATCCCGAATGGTGCCTTAAAGCACATAATGATAAGGGTGAAGAGGAAAAATGCCGTCTTTTAGACTATTCAAATCCCGATTGCTTCAATTTTGTGCTTGACCTTCTTGACAAGCATATAAAAGCAGGCGGTATTGATATCTACCGTCAGGACTTCAATTTTACTCCCGATAAATATTTCTCCGAAAACGAAGAGGAAAACCGTAAGGGTGCAAAAGAGAATCTTCATATGCAGGCTCTTCTTCGCCTTTATGATGAGCTTCGTCTTCGTAATCCCGATCTTATTATTGATAACTGTGCTGCAGGCGGAACGAGAAATGAAATGGATATGATGAGAAGAAGCGTTCCTATGCAGTATACCGATATGCATATTGACAACCCCTCTAAGAGAGTGTTCCATTATTATGAAATGTTCTCCTGGATTCCGTATTTCAGAGCTCACGCAAAGAGCCGTGATGACAGAATGTTCAGAAAACGCAATCTTGATGAGTTTTCTTACCTATGTGCCATGACTCCGGCACTCACCGCCTGTCTTGATTTCGATGACAGCGATTCCATATTCAGCACAGCAAGAAAAATGGTACCCATATGGAGAAAAGCGGCTGAATATGAACTGAACGGTGACTATTATCAGCTTTCTTCCCCTGAAAGCGGTTGGTATGCCGTGCAGTTCCATAATTATGAAGACGGAAGCGGCTTTATTGAGGTTATAAGAACGGAAGATGCCGAAACAAATAATATTGTGGTATATCCCCATATTATCCCCGATACAAAGTATGTCTTTGAAAATCCCGTAACGGGTGACAAAAAGCGAGGGGATTCCACAGGACTTGAGGGCGGCTTTAATTTCTATAACCCCAAACGAAAAGGTGAAATATGGTTCTATACAACCGAAAAGAAAATATTCTGATTACAAGAAAGTAAGTTAAATTATGGCAAGATTTTCTACACTCTGTTCCTCGTCAAGCGGAAATTCCGCGTATGTGGGAACAGCTTCACAGGGTGTCCTTATAGATGCGGGCACCAATAACAAACAGCTTCTTTTATCAATGGAGGCTGCAGGGATTTCGCCTGATGCAGTGAAGGCGGTTTTTGTGACTCACGAGCACGATGACCATATCGGAGCTCTTCGTATTTTTGCTACAAAAAGAAATATTCCTGTGTATGCTACGGGAGGAACTCTTTCGGGGCTTCTCGGAAAAGGTGTAATTGACGGGAAATTTACATATGAAAAAATTATGCCCGATGGTGTGACAATAGGGGATATGCATATATCATATTTCCCCACTTCCCACGATGCAAAGGAAAGCTGCGGATATAAAATAGAGCTTCCTGACAGAACCGTGGGTATATGTACCGATACGGGTAAGGTCACAGGGGATATACTTCGGGTACTGGGGACTTGCGACCTTGTACTGTTAGAATCAAATTATGACGATACTCTACTTGATTTCGGGCCTTATCCCCCCTCGCTTAAAGCCCGTATACGCTCGGAAATCGGACATCTTTCCAATAATGACTGTGCCGAAACTGCAAGAGAGCTTTTCGATATGGGTGTACGCCGTTTTGTTCTCGGTCATTTAAGCCGTGAAAATAACACTCCTGACCGTGCATTCTCCTGTACAAATTCCGTTCTCAAACGAACGGGTGCTGAGCTCGGAAAGGATTATACTCTTGAAGTTGCCCCGATAGGTTCTATGGGAAAATACATAGTTTTTTAAGAGGTTTTATGCAGACTGTAACCATTATTTCAGTAGGAAAGCTTAAGGATGCGTTTTTTGAAATGGCATCCGATGAATATTTAAAAAGACTCAAGGCATTTGCAAAGGTGAATGTTATTGAAATAAAAGCAGGTGTACTCCCCGAGAATCCTTCAGAGGGAGAAATCAATTCCGTGCTTGAAAAAGAGGGTAATGAGATACTTAAAAAAATTCCCTCATCGGCAAAGGTCGTCTCTCTTTGCATTGAGGGAAAGCTATATTCGTCCGAGGATATGGCACGGCTTTTATCGGACACAGCTCTTTCGGGTACTTCTCATATAGTATTTATTATAGGAGGCTCCTTCGGACTTCACGAAAAGGTCAAAGCCCGTACCGACCTGCGACTTTCAATGTCGAAAATGACTTTCCCGCACCGCCTTGCAAGAATAATGCTTCTTGAACAGATTTACCGTGGCTTCAAAATTAATGCAGGCGAGTCGTATCATAAGTAAAATGAAAACAATGAATGATTATTGCCGTGAAAGGTTCGGCAAAAAATTATATAAATTATCGCTTGACGGCGGTTTTACCTGTCCCAACCGTGACGGCACGAAAGGTACGGGAGGGTGTATTTTTTGTTCTTCTTCGGGCTCGGGCGATTTTGCCGAACCAGGTGATAACATAAATATACAGATAGAAAGAGCCAAAAAGAGGGTAGCACATAAAAACAGGGACGGAGGCTATATTGCATATTTTCAAAGCTTCACTTCTACTTATGCACCTGCAGAAAGACTTGAAAAGATATTTTTCGATGCGATAAATCATCCCGATATTGATGTTCTGTCTGTAGCAACACGCCCCGACTGTCTTCCCGATGATGTGACAGAGCTCTTAGAAAGACTTAATAAAATCAAGCCCGTGTGGGTAGAGCTGGGACTTCAGACTTCAAAAAAAGAAAGCATATCCTATATCGGAAGATGCTATGAGAATGAGGAATATGTATCTGCCGTAAAAAGACTGCACGAAAAGGGAATTTATGTAATTACCCATATAATTCTGGGACTTCCCGAAGAAAGTGTCTGTGATATGAAGAATACGCTTCTTTTTGCCCTCGAAAACAAGACCGACGGTATAAAGCTTCAGCTTCTTCATATACTGAAGGACAGCCGTCTTTATGCGAATTATTTAAAAGGTGAGGTGACTGCTCTTTCTAAGGCAGAGTATCTTGAAATTCTTCTTGAGCTTCTCCCGCTTATTCCCGAAAATGTTGCGGTGCATAGGCTTACCGGTGACGGAAATAAAAATACTCTGGTTTCGCCCTTATGGAGCTCAGATAAAAAGGCTGTTCTCAACAGCATAAACAGAGTCAAAAGACTCACTGAAAAGCATAAGGGTTATGCTTTCAGAAAAATAAAAAAAGAAGAGATTCCCGTTATGTTTTCCATGATTTTAAGCCGTATGAAATGGATGGACGAAGTGGGAATTGACCAATGGAACAACACTTATTATGATGAGGTATACCCGATTGAATATTACGAAAATCACCGAATAAACGGAGAGGTTTTTGTGCTTGAAGAGATTGTAAGCGGAGAAATTGTTGCCGCTGCCGTCTTAAAAAGTGAGGATGACCGTTGGGAAGAGGTAAGTAATTACAAAGAAAAGAACGCGTTTTATCTTCATAATTTCTGTTCCCGTCTTGACAAAAAAGGGACAGGCTCCATATTTTTAGAGCTTGCGGAAGAATATGCAAAAATACAGGAAAAAGAGGTTTTTCGCCTTGATTCCGCAACAGACAACAATGTGCTTGAAGCCTATTATGAAAAAAGGGGGTACATTCCCAAAGGCTATTGTATCGACGGACTTTATAAAGGAACATTGAGAGAAAAAAATATCCGATAACACTGTTGTGTTATCGGATATTTATATCATACCGCCGTTTACGCCGAGGATTTGTCCCGTGATATATGAGGAATTTTCATTTGCAAAAAAAGCTGCTGCGTGGGCGATTTCTTCGGGAGCTCCCATTCTGCCCATAGGTATATCCTCGCATATGGCTTTTTTTTCTTCATCGGAAAAGCGGTTCATCATATCCGTATCAATGACTCCCGGAGCAATGCAATTGACCGTGATTCCCGAGGGGGCATATTCTTTTGCGAGTGCTTTTGTAAGTCCTATAATGCCGGCTTTTGATGCTGAATAAACAGCTTCACAGGAGGCACCCGCCTGCCCCCATATTGAAGAAATGTTTATGATTCTTCCGTATTTCTTGTGAAGCATTGACGGAAGAGCTTCTCGTGTGCAGTTGAATGTGCCTGTAAGGTTTATTCCTGTTACCTTGTCCCATTCCTCGTCTGTGGCAGTGTCAAAAAGTCCCCAAAGAGAAACACCTGCATTATTTACGAGCACATCAACAGTACCCAGCTTTTCTTCAATTTCACGGAACATTTTTTTGACTTCTTCGGAGGATGAAACATCACATTTTACGGGTAATACGGAAAAACCTTGTAAAGCACATTCAGAGCAAAGGGATAATGCCCTTTGCTCTGATGAATTATAATTTATTGCAACCGAAAAACCGTTTTCGCAAAGTATTTTTACGATAGCGGCACCGATTCCTTTAGAACCGCCTGTAACCAATGCAACCTTTTTCATTTTATTCAAGAACACCTTCAAGTAAAGTCATAAATGAAAACATACCGGTCATGCCCTTATATGCCTTGTAGTTTGAGGGAGGAGCAGATTTGTCCGCGGGAACTGTTGAAGATATGGTGTCAATATCGGTTGATGTGATAAACTTGCCGTTAGTATCATAGGAAGCAAGACGAACAAGCTTTGTGCCGTCCATATAAACTCTTGATTCGCCGGAGTCAAGAGTGAAATGATATACCTGACAGGTTCTGCCGTCGTGAACGACTTCTGTTACCTTATCGGCAGTTGCAAGGTCACCGTAGGAACCGAAATTGATACTGTCGGAGCTTACAAGCTCGTCGATATCAAGCCCTGCCATACTCATAAGTGAGTCGGAAAGCTCAAGGTAAGCTGACTTGTCGGGGTAGATCATATAAACAGATTCATCCTTGATGAGCATACCCATTGGCACACCGCTGAAATCGGAAAGCATATAGATGCTGTTGGGGGTTATTGCAATTTCCATAGGAGCATCCATACCTGTTTGGTCTACCATTGAGCCTACCATATGGAAAGAACCGCTTTTAAGAATGTCATATTCGCTTGATGCAGGAGCCTGATTCTGAATGACATCACCTGTAACCTCTTCTGTTGTTGTTTCTGTTGAAACAGGTGCAGCTGTAGTGGTTTCAGAAGATGCTTCTGTGGTTGTTTCTTCGGGGGTGGGGTCTACATATACTGTTGTAGTATCATCATCTTCTTCAAGGTATGAGGTTTCTTCTTCGGGATCGGTGGTACTTGTTGAAAGTGTGCCTGAAAAGCTTAAACAACCTGCAAAAACGAAGATCACTAAAATAATCAAAAAAATAGCAAGATACATTTTTTTCATTGTAAAATTCCCTTCTGAATTATCCGAGTACGCAAAAAACGTATTTTCAGTTCATTATATCACAAAGAGGGAAGAAAATCAAGATGTTTGTTTTTTTTCTTCCGAGTACGATAATATTGTCGCTCCCTTTAATCTGTCTTAAAATTCTTTTTTCGGGTTGTTTTTACCTTATAATATGTTGAAACGATTATAAAACTGAATAAATTGTGTAAATTCAATTCAGAAAAGCCTGCAAAATCGACCGGTATAGCGATTCTGTTTTTGAGAATCGTTATAATAATTATTGCAAAAATCCGTATTACGTGTTATACTAAACTGATAAAATATCTAATAAGGTGACATTATGATAAAAATATCTCCCTCCATACTTGCAAGTGATTTTTCAAAGCTGGGCGAAGAAGCCGTATCCTGTGAAAAAGCAGGTGCTGAAATGCTTCATATTGATGTTATGGACGGTCATTTTGTACCCAATATAACGCTTGGTGCTCCGATAGTGAAATCTCTTCGCAAATGTGTATCGGCTGTATTTGATGTGCATCTTATGATAAGTGAGCCCTACAAATATATACCCGATTTTTACGATGCAGGTGCAGATATGATAACCTTTCATATCGAATCGGACAGCGATACGGAAAAGACCGTAGACCTTATAAAAAGTCTTGGTATGAAAGTCGGTATTGCTCTGAAGCCCGCCACTCCTGCCGAGGCGGTTTTTCCCTATCTTGAAAAGCTTGATATGGTTCTTGTTATGACTGTTGAACCGGGCTTCGGCGGTCAGAGCTTTATGGAAGAGCAGCTTTCGAAAATTGAAGCAATACGTCGGGAATGTGACAAAAAAGGACTTTCAACCGACATTCAGGTAGACGGCGGTATTACAGATGTTACTGCACCGTTGGTAAAAAAAGCAGGTGCAAATGTTCTTGTTGCCGGAAGCTTCGTTTTCAAGGGAGACAAAAAAGAGGCTGTCAATCTGTTAAAAAAGTCCCTGTAAGTGTTTTTACGGCACTACGGGGAATTAAAAGATGCCACATTTCACGGCATCTTGCAGTTTCAATGGAAGAATTTTCAAATATTTTTGAGAATTCGCAAAGTGAAAATATAAGCTCCTCTTTTTCATTTTCCGAAGCGGGAAAAATAAGTCTGTAGCAGCCGTTTTTTTCATACAGTGCACATTCACGGTTTTCGTCTAAGTTACATATTGCCTCAAGCATATCTTCAAAATTGCCGAATTCTGCAGTAAGAGGGTATATCTCATTTTTTATAAGTTGTTTTACGGATATGTCATCCTTACCGTCTCTTGAAAGAGAAGAAAAACAGAAGCGGCAGCCGTTGTCATTTTCTTTTATGACTTCGATCAGAATTTTACCTGAAAGACTTATGTTGTAGCCGCTTTTTTTTCGTATTTCTTCTGCAAGAGCCCACAGCACTCTTCTTGTTTCAATGTTTTTATAATCTATATCTTCATATGTAATACCGTATTCCTCAAGCTCCTTCGGGGACAGCTTTACTTCAACACGGTATTCGTTTCTCACAAGCACATTCATAAAAAACCTCCGCAAAAATGCTTTCATATACATTCTATTCAATTGCAGGGTTGTTCGCAATGCAAAATTAATGGAAACAGATACTGATTTTTCTTAAAGGTGGAAACTGATGAAAAGGAATAAAAAAATATCCGAAAATCCGAATATTGCTGTTTCCGATAAAAAAGCGGGAAGGCTCAGACGATACAGGGAACGGCTTGAAAGAGAGCTTCGCGAACAGGAGAAAAAACGCAATACCCTGTTCAAAAAAAGGGTAAATGCAGCTTCCGAAAAGAAGGCACCGAAAACTCTTCGCACGAAAGCCTATTACCGTTTTGCTAAAGATTATCCATCTGTTGTAAGCCCTGACGGTTTTCGGGAAAATACTCCCGAAAAGGAAAAAATGTCAAAAAGGGCAAAGGTAATACTGTCAATCGGCTGTGTGCTTGTATTCATTCTTACCTTTGTAGGAGTGCAGACGGGCATTGAGCTTTCAAAGCGTATGCCCGATGAGGGCGGTTCATCTTCCGTAATAAGTGAAGATGAGGGAATAAAAGCCTGTTATATAACACCCTCAGAATTCAGCGAAAAAACTGCAGAAGAACTTAAAAACAGTCTTTCAGCTTCGGGCTTCAATACTGCAGTAATTGAATTTAAGAGTGAATACGGCTATGTTTATTTTGATGTAGGCTCATTTATAGGTGCATCCGCCGATAAAAAAATTGACGGTGCTGCCGATAAAATAAAAGAATTGGAAAAAAGCGGAATTAACTGTATTGCATATATAAGCTGTTTCAAGGACAGTGTTGTTTCTTCCTCCCTTTCGGGTATGGAAGTGCTTACCTCCTCCGGAAGTCTTTTTATGGACAGCTCGGGTGCTATGTGGCTTGACCCCTATTCTTCAGCCACACACGATTACCTTATCGGTCTTATAAAAAAGGCTGATGAAACGGGCTTTTCTTCCGTAATGCTTGATAATGTCTGCTTTCCCACGGAATTTTATCTTTCTTCTCCCGTATATCTGTCTTTTGTTGACGGCAATACAAAGCTCGGTGCTGTGGAAGCTTTTATAGATAAGGCAGTCGAAAGTGTCGGAAGTGACAAAATTATTTTATGCTGCGATATCACAGCGTATTCCGATATTAGCGTATTGCCCAATGAAAAATACGGCGGAACACTTCTCGGGACAAAATGTCTTGCGTTCTGTCTTGATTTAAGGCAGGAGCATCAGTATAAGGAACAGCTTGAAAATTCCGATAAATTCAGATATGTTGAAGAAATGCCCCTTGCCTTCATTCTTGATGCAGGTACCCTTGCAGTAAAGCAGTTGGGGGAGGGCAAGGATGCATATATATTGTACGCTCTTGTTGACGGCAATCAGAGTGACTTCACAGATTATGTAAGTTTTGCAGGAATCGGAAATGTAATTTCCTCCTCTTATTAAAACAGAAAGGTCGTTATTATGAGTTTCAGAAAAGTTCTTACGGAAAATATTTTGCCCTTCTGGATTGAAGGTGCCGTTGACTATGAAAACGGCGGCATTTTTACCCAGCTTGATGAGAAGGGCGAGGTTTACGGTACAGATAAAAGCGTATGGTTTCAGGGCAGAGCCTTGTGGACCTTTTCTAAAGCCTACAATACGATAGAAAAAAATCCCGAATACCTGAAAGCGGCAGAATGTATTTACAGCTTTCTTCCTGCTTGCACGGATACCGACGGCAGAATGTTTTTTACCGTGACAAAAGACGGTAAAGAGCTTCAGAAGAGAAGGTATTATTTCTCCGAAACCTTTGCGGCAATCGGCTGTGCAGAGCTTTATAAGGCAACAGGCAGAAAAGAAGTGCTCGCTGATGCCGAAAAGTATTTTACCGTAGCGTATGAATGCTTTACCGGAAAAAGAAAGAATCAGCCTAAAATCAACCCCGAAAATCTCGGCACAAAGGCACTTTCGCCTGCTATGATAATGCTGTCTACCGCACAGGTTATGAGAAGTATGGATTCCGATAAAAAATCGGAATACGACAGAATCGCAAAGGAATGTCTTGATGAAATTCTTCACGGCGGTTATTTGCAGGAAAAAGCACTTCTTGAAAGTGTGACAACGGACGGAAAGTTTGTTGATTCTCCCTCGGGAAGAATAGTAAACCCCGGTCACTCTCTTGAAGCCGCATGGTTTATAATGCTTGAAGGACTTCTTACTGAAAATCGGGAAGCCATTGAAGCAGGAAAGAGAATAATTGATATCACGCTTCCGTTGGGTGTTGATAAGAAATACGGCGGAATTATCGCATTTACGGATATTCTCGGAAAGCCTCCCGTTCAGCTTGAATGGGATATGAAGCTCTGGTGGCCTCAGTGTGAAGCTATGATAGCATTCAGACTTGCATATATTCTTTTCGGTGATGAAAAGTATCTGAAGCTTTATGAAGAATTCAAGGAGTATTGCGAAAAATATTTCCTCGATAAAGAAAACGGCGAATGGTACGGTTATCTTCATTATGATAACACCGTTTCCACGACCCTTAAGGGTAATATATTCAAAGGCCCCTTCCATATTCCCCGTCTTTATATGATAATGACAGTTCTTGACGAGGACGGAAAAATAGACCGTTACGCAGAATAACAAAAGGAGAGAAATTAAATGGATATTATGGATCTTGCCTCAAAGGGCATAATTAAAATTACAAAAAACTACGGAAAGAAAGTGCAGAAAACTGCAACCGCTTATCCCATTCCCGAAGAAAAGCCTGTCGAAATTTCAGGTGAATGCTACAGAGCAGGCTTCTCGAAGGCTGAAATAATGCCCGATCTTTCTCTTGACAGAACCTATTGGATAGCAGGTCACGGCTCGGGACATAAAATGGAGGGTATACTTTCCCCCGTATATATTCACGCTATGTGGCTGGATTGCGGAAATGACGAGGGCATTATATGGATAAGTGCCGATATTGTGGGACTTACAAATATTGAAGTCAATAAAATCAGAAGTATGATTCTTGCCCGTCCCGAAATGAAAAGCTGCAGGGCTGTGAATTTCAGTTGCACTCATTCTCATTCGGGTGTTGACACCTTGGGCTACTGGGGTAAAGCCAATCTTGTAAGTATTCCCTCCGACGGTAAAGTTCCCGAATATATGGAAATGCTTTTTAATAAGGCAGTTGAAGTAAGTGTAGAAGCCTATAAAAACAGAAAAGAGGGAAAGCTTTACACCGGAAGAGTCTCAATTGAAGGAGGCCTTTCAACGGGCAGACGTCTTCCCGAAAAGCACGAATATCTCACAAGACTTCGTTTTTCACCTCTTGACGGCTCAACTGAAATATGGGTAATGAACATTGGTGCTCATCCCAATTCTCTCGGCGGCAGTAACCGTATGCTTTCAGGTGAATATCCCTACTTTATGCGTGAACAGATAAAGGCAGAAAAGGACGCAGAGGTAATTTTCGGTATCGGTGCAATAGGCGGTATGGATGCTAAAGACTTCGGCTGTAAGGACAGAGTGGAAGAAATAAAGAATCAGGCAAAATATTATGCGGAAAAGTCCTTTGAAATAGAAAATGAAAAGGAGCTTTCTCCCAAAATAAAGTTTATTTGTCAGCAGTTCTATCTTCCCGTTGATAACAATGTTCTTACTCTTCTTGCAATAAGAGGAACAATGAGCTTCAACGCATATCCGTCAAATATCAGTGCTACGGGAATTGCCATGAAAACGGAAATCACTTATATGACAATAGGTGAGCAGAAGATACTTCTTCTTCCCGGCGAAAACTTTGTTTCTACGGTTTACGGCGGATTTATGGATAAGGAAAATTCCACAACGGGACTTTCCCCTGAAGTAAATGCCGAGCCTCTTGCCGATATTGCAGGCGACAGTGAAATGATAGCTTTCGGTGTCACAAACGATATGACAGGCTACTGTGTTCCGAAAAATGACTTCGTTCTTCATCCCACACAGCCGTATCTTAACTCTACACGTGACCGTTTTGATGAAAATCATTATCACGAAACAAACTCAATGGGTCCCGAAACACATAAAATAATCGCTCAGACACTTAAAACGGTGGTAAAGAATTTTAATTCTTGACTTATGCTCTCATTAATATATAATATTTTTATAATATATACGGAGGTTTTGTTATGTTTGATTTTGCGGACTTTAAGGAAAGTCCATTGATGCTTACTATGGCATTGATTATAATCGGCTTTGTCATTATTGAGTCTGTTTTCTTTATGGCTAAAGCCTGGAAACGCGGAAAACAGCTCGGAATGTCCACCGAAACACTTAAAAATACGGTTGTTTCAAGTGCGCTCTTTTCCGTTGCCCCTGCAGTTTCCATTCTTGCAACTGTTGTTGTTCTTGCTTCCTCTCTCGGTATCGTTCTCCCGTGGATAAGACTCAGCGTTGTAGGTAATCTTCTTTATGAAACAACGGCTGCCGAAACAATGCTCGATGTTCTCGGAAGCAATATCAATACAGAGGTTACAAATGAAGCTGACTTTTCAGCTATTGCATGGGTTATGACAACAGGTATCTGTTTCGGACTTTTGCTTGTAACATTTATCGGTAAGTTTATCATAAAGAAAGTAAATAAGGCTACAACAAAGAGTGAAAAAGGCTCCGGTATTGCCGATGCAATTTCTGCAGCTGCCTTTATCGGTATTATTTCCGCTTTTGTTGCACAGGCAATTTGCGGTAAATCTTCTGACGGTTCAAGTGACGCAGGCTTTATGTCAATTGTAACACTTTTAAGTGCTATTGTTATCTACCTTGTGTTTGAAACAGTATGTCAGAAGCTGAATCTCAAAAAGCTTGAGCTTTTTGCAACTCCCTTAAGCATCTTCGGTGCAATGGCTGTAGCAGTGCTTCTTAATATGTGGCTTCCTGCAGAGGTTACTTCGTTTACATGGTGGGGGTAAGAAAAAATGGCTAAAATAAAAAAACAGAAAGATTATTTTGATTCAGTACATATCTGGGGCAGAGTATGGTCCATTGGTGCTCTTCTGGTGCTTTTTTCTCTTCCCGTTGCAATAAGCGTTTATTATAACGCTTGGCCGGAGGCAAATCTTGTGCTTACAGCACTTCTTAAGCTTGTGCCTCTTTATTGGGTAACTTCTATTATTGAAGTTATTACCTTCACTCCCATGCTCGGTGCCGGCGGTGCATACTTAAGCTTCGTTACAGGTAACATAACAAACCTCAAACTTCCCTGTGCACTCAATGCTATGGAGCAGGCAAAGGTTAAGTCAAACAGTGAGGAAGGCGAAATTATTTCCACAATAGCAGTTGCTTCCTCTGCAATAACAACAACCGTTATAATTGCGGTCGGTGTTATACTTTTCTCCCCCGTGCTTGATGACTTAAGAAACAGCGAGACACTCAAGCCTGCATTCTCTTATGTTTCTGCAGCACTCTTCGGCGCACTTGGTGCTTCATACCTTAAAAAGCATTGGAAGCTATCCGTTTTCCCTGTATTCGTTGGTATCGTTGTGCTTCTCATTATGCCCACATTCGGTGTAAGCACACTTCTTTTTGTTACTATTGTTGCTGCTGTTGCAGGTGCTCTCATACTTAACAAACTTCAGAAAGCAAAATAATTAATATTTTGCCAATATTATAAAATTGTTTTTGTAATATTTATATGTTATACTCTTTACCTGAAAGGCGGTATAGTAATGAAAAGACCAAATACCTTATTAAAGAGCATACTTGCTTCAGTGCTGACTGTGATGATTGTTATTTCATCCGTAAGTGTGGCATTTGCGGCACAGATAATTGACGAAGAGCAGACCCTTCAGTATTTATACACCTTTAATGATGCAGTAAATGCGATAAAGGAAGATAAGCCTTCCTTTAAGTACACAAAGACTGCTGCCATGAGCAAGGAAGAGGAAATTGTCATAGGCTCAAAAACAGCTTCTGACCTTTCAGAGGATGCAAGAAAGTATCTCGGAATTATCGTTGATGCCTTCTTTAATCCCGACAAGGGACTTGTAAATAATTTTATTGCAGTTCTTACGGAAAACGACTCCTCCTACACCGAAGAGGAAATATACAAGGGACTTGATACAACAGACCTTCTTCCCGTAAAGGGTGAAAGCTATGTGTCGGCTCTTACCGTTGATGATGAGTTTTCATTATTCGCAGAAAAAAAGACGGATATTCTCAATCCCGAAAACGAATCTCTTAAGATACGCTTTACTTTCCCTGAGTGTGACCTTGAAACAGTTGAAGAATCTTCTCTGAGCAAGGTGTTCGACCTGCCCTCAGGTGCAATAAACCCTGTTGTTTTCGGCGGAAGTCAGTTTGACGATGTAAATGACCCTCTTGATGAAGTAAAGTTTGATAACTTTACTTATCATAATGCATATGTTCAGGCTGATTTTGACGGCAAGGGTAATCTTACAAAGTATACACAGAACATCTCTTATACATTCTCCATTTCATTTTATGATGTTCTGAGAATATTTTCCGCTTATTCCAATGTTGATCTTATGGAAATCGGTCTTGCAATTGCAAACCCCATTCTTCAGGGTACAGGCAAGCCCGAGGTTACTGCAAGAGAGGTTCTTAAGGACAGCGTAATTTTCATTCAGTATGATGTTGCTGTTGAGCTTACTGATTTTGACTGGAATCCGAGATATTTCGGTGATATTAATAACAACGGTAAGGTTGAGGCAAACGATGCAAGAAGTGCTCTGCGTTACAGTGTAGGGCTTGAAAAGATTACGAATCAGGAAAGCCTGATATATGCCGATGTTGATTTTAACGGTATTGTAACGGCTTCAGATGCAAGAACGATTCTTCGTATGGCAGTAGCTCTTGAACCGCTGTTTTCTCAGGTGCCCGAGGGAGAATCAATCAAAATAGTTGTAATAACTCCTCCCGAAGAAGAAGCTGACACACCGGCGGATACTGAAAATCCCGAGGATACTGAAAATCCCGAGGATACTGAAAATCCCGAGGATACGGAAAATCCCGAGGATACGGAAAATCCCGAGGATACGGAAAATGTGGGCAGCAGCCTTCCCACTACAGGTGAGGTTGCAGACGGTATTTCCGAGTTTATTGATTCAATCTTTGATATAATTAACAGCTTCAAGGGTGAAGGCGTTTCGAATGAAGGAATTGCAAATATTATCCAGAATGTAAAGGATATAATTGCCGCCGGTAAGGGTGACATTACCGATGAAAATCCCGATGGCGGAGTTATCGTTGTTCCCGATGCGACAGAAAACACTTGACAAAGACCTGAAATCGGAATAAAATCAAAAGATATATGACACGAAAGGACTTGAAATAAATGAGCTTCCAACTTACTCAGAAAGACTATGACAAGCTTAAAGCTGAGCTTAAAAAGCTTTATGAACTCGATAAGCTTAATATTATCGCAATTAAAGATGCAAAGGATCAGGGAGACCTTTCCGAAAACAGTGAATATGATGCTGCTAAGGCAGAAGAGGTAAAGATCAATCAGAGAATTGCCGAGCTTGAAAATCAGCTTAAGAATGCTGTTATCATTGACGAAACAGTTCTTTCAACAGAAACTGTTCAGCTTGGTCTTTATGTAACAATTCACGACAAGACATATGATGAAACAGACACATATCAGATAGTTTCCTCTCTTGTTGATGATGTTCTTCTTAAGAAGCTTTCAGATACATCTCCCATCGGCAAAGCACTTATCGGTAAAAAAGTCGGTGATGTGGTTATAATCGAAGGACCTAAGCAGAAGTCCGAAATAGAAGTTCTTGCTATTTCAAAAACAAAAGAAGACTGATATTTTCCCCGATACAGCAGTATCGGGGAAAATCATAATTTATCGGAACGATGAATTACGATAGTGATATTCATTCCTGCGGAATGAGTGATATATTTGCCTTACGGCAAATGTTTCGGAGGGCTTCGCCCTTGAATTATATTATTTACAGGTGAAAACTATGCATCCGGATAAATTGATTGAGATATTACATACTGCGGAAAAACTGAAATGTATGCCCCGTCATAGTGATACATCTACGGGCAGAAGAGAAAGTGTTGCAGAGCACTCATGGAGACTTTGTCTTTTTGCCATGCTTCTTGAAGACGAATTTTCAGATACCGATATCAATAAAGTTATAAAAATGTGCATTATCCATGACCTTGGTGAAGCCTTTACGGGGGATATTGCCACATTTAAGAAAACTCAGGCAGATGCAGAGCGTGAAAATGAACAGCTTGAAAATTGGGTGAATTCCTTTCCCGAATATCACAAGAAGCAGTTTTCGGAGCTTTTGGCGGAAATGGAAGCTTTGGAAACCAAGGAAGCAAAGCTTTATAAGGCACTTGATAAGCTTGAAGCCGTAATTCAGCACAATGAAAGTGATATATCCTCCTGGCTTCCTCTTGAATATGATTTGCAGTTGACCTACGGTAGCGAAAATGTTAAATTTTCAGAATATCTTACCGTTCTTAAAGAGTATATTGACGGTTGGACGCGGCATATAATCGCTGAAGAGGCAGATAAATAACACTTGTGCGGTAATATAAAATATGTTAATATATAAAAAGAGCTTCAAAAAAAAGGAAGTGAGCATATGACAGTTGCCGCCATACTTGCGGGAGGAAGCGGGCTGAGAATGGGAACAGCAACCCCGAAGCAGTTTCTGGAAATTGACGGTATTCCCGTAATAATAAGAAGTATTAATGCATTTATAAAAGTTTCTGAGGTGGATATCTGTATTGTAAGCGTCGGGGAAGATTATGTTACATATACCGAAGAGCTTATAAAAAAGCATATTGAAACAGATAAGAAGATTTATGTCATAAAAGGCGGCAAAACAAGAGGAGATACTCTTTTCGGTGTGCTTTCATTTATGAAAGAAATTGAGGTTTTAGAGGGAAGCTCCGTGCTTACACACGATGCCGTGCGTCCCTTTATTACGGACAGGATAATAACGGATAATATTGAAGCTGCAAAAAAATACGGTGCGTGCAATACTGCAATTCCTGCAGTTGACACAATGCTTATAAGTGAAGACGGAAGCTTTATATCTTCTGTTCCCGAAAGAAGCAAGCTTTTTCACGCACAGACCCCACAGAGCTTTGATGCTGAAAAGCTGTATAAGCTTATAAAGAAAACACCGGCTGATGTGTTTGAAGCTTTCACGGACGGATGCTCTGTTTTTTCTTATTACGGCGAAAAGGTTTTTCTTGTTAAAGGAGAAGCTTATAATATTAAAATAACATATCCTGATGATATCATCAGGGCAGGAAGCATTATAAAACAATATTTTAACTGAACGGAGAAAAATATGGCTACATTAACTGTTATCGTTACGGCATTTAATGATGCAGATAAACTTAAATATACACTTGAAGGAATTGTTGAGCAGTCCACGGAGGAATTTGATGTAATTATAGTAGATACAGGCTGTGACGAATCGGCAAAAGCAGTTATAAAGGAATACTGTGATGAATTTGTAGGCTTTGATGCATATGAAGTCCCTCATTGTCTTATTCCCGAGGCAAGAAATTATGGTGTAAATAAAGCAAAGGGCGAGCTTGTATATTTTATTGACAGCGGAGATTATATTGCCCCCGAAACGATTGAAGCCGTGCTTAAGGCTGCTGACGAAACAAAGGCTGATATCATTACTCCCCGATATTATGTATCGGGAGAAAACGAGCCCTACTATGACAGTTGGATGGATATGCTTGCAACCGTGCCTGTGGTGGACCGTTTTGACAGAGCACTTCTCAATACACTCGATGTAGACGGCAGAGTTTACAGAAAGAAGTTCTTTGACCTTTATTCCTTGCAGTTCCCCGTAACTCCCGTGTGCTACAATGCAGCATTTCTTATAAAGTGTCTGTTCGGCTGTGATGCAAAAATGACAGGTGTTGCAGGTGCTGTTTATGCAAAAAGAAACGGTGTATATGCTGACGGATTTTTCGAAAATGCCGAGCCTACGGAAGAAAATCTTGATACGCTTATCAGCGTTTATGAAAACGCATATACCGATATTAAGAGCATTATTGAAGAAGAAACGGGTATCGTTGACGGTGACGAATATACCATACAGGAAATACTCACCGTGTATTTTGAGGAGCTTACAAACAGATTTTACAGATATTTCTGGTATCTTACTGATGAAACACTTGAAAAGCTTCGCAATAAATATGAGGGAATTTCCGCACTTCTTACAAAGGAAAGAAGAGATAAGATCAATAAGACCTTTGCAGACCTTCGTTTTCCGCAGATGTATATAACAAGGCACGATGCTGCCGAGCTTCCGCTTTTCAGTATACTCGCAGACCTAAATGATAATAGTCAGCTTGACGAATTTATAAATTCACTCTACATACAAAAATTCCCGTTCTTTGAGCTTTTTGTAAAAAAGAGTGCTGCAGATGACCCTTCATTCCCCGAACAGTGGAAAGGCATGGAAAATATAAAGGTAATTTCCGATGAGGGCTTCTATCAGAAAGCGAGAGCCGAGGCTCACGGTGTTACAATAAATGTGAAAGACCCCACACCCCTTGACCCGAGAATACTTTCTGAGCTTTCTCTCGCAAAAGCACCTAAATCATTCATACAGTATATGTTTACAAGCAAAAGAAAACAGTATTCGGCAAAGACATATCTTAAGAGCAAAGGACTTGCAATGCAGTAAAATAATATGTGACAGCGGCATTTTTTCGTAAAAACGAAGATGTCGCTGAAATTATTGCCTATTAAACTTTAGGTCGATTGAAAAAACGGGACAACTGTTTTAGAATATTTATGAAAGGAGGCGGTAAGTGTGGATACAGTCTACACCGCAAAAATAATTTGTGAAAAAAGAAAGGAAAAGGGGCTGACTCAAAAGGAAATTGCAGAAAGCTTGAACATATCGGTTTCCGCTGTCAGCAAATGGGAAAGAGGGCTCAATTTCCCCGATCTTTATCTTATGGAGCCGTTAGGAGATATTCTCGGCATATCCGTTGTGACACTTTTGGGTCTTGAAGACGAAACGACCGATACTGTAATAAGAAATATTACAGAAATATCCGAGACGGAAAAAGAAGCATCAAACCGCAGCTTTATAAGGAAAACCGCATTATTTTCAGTAATTGCGGTAATATTTGTTGCTGTCTTTTTTATAATGATATTTGTTGTACGCTCGGGTGGATTTATTGATTCTCTCAATATCCAAAAAAACGGAATGTCAATGAGCATTTTTGCCGTAGTTTTCGGTATGATTTCATGGGGACTCGGTATAACTGCTGTAATAAAAAAGAAGAGCAAGGAAAAAACAGCACTTCTTTCCTCGCTCAGCTTATTCTTCTGTTGTATAGCTTTGTATATACCGATACTGATTTATGATATTTCAATCCGTGCAGGGGATGTGTCAGCTGTAACGGATACCGCTGCAGTCTTCAATTTCGGTGCACTTATGCTTCTTTTCTGCACAATATTGCTGAATATCATAGCACACAAATCATAATTTAGCAGTCATTTGCCTTTATATCTTGCGGACGATGTTTCCTGCAAAACATAAAGGCAACTGATATATAAATTATGCTTTAGAAGTGTCTTATGAGTGAGATGACCTTACCGAGGACAATAATTTCATCAGAAATTATGGGTGCGTAGTCATCGTTTTCGGGCTGCAGACGGAAGTGTCCGTTTTCTTTATAGAATCTCTTTACGGTGGCTTCGTCTTCCAGAAGAGCTACTACGATATCTCCGTTATTTGCAACGGGAGTTTTTTCGGCGATGATGATATCACCGCTTAAAATTCCGCATTTTATCATACTGTCACCCTTGACTCTTAATGCAAACAAAGGCTTATCCGAGGCTTCATTTCCCGAAAAGGGAATATAGCCCTCAATTGCTTCAACAGCCAAAATAGGCATACCTGCGGTAACAGTACCTATAAGCGGTACCTGTGTAACATTATTTTCCTGACCTCTTACTCTTATTGAACGCTTGAGCATGGGGTCTCTTTCAATATAGCCTGCTTCTTCGAGTGCATCAAGGTTGCTTTGCACGGAAGAGGTGGACTTAAGACCTACTGCTGCACAGATTTCTCTTACGGTAGGGGGGACACCGTTTTGTGAGCGTTCTGCAAGAAATTCGTATATTTTCTTTTGTGTATTGTTGAGTTCTTTCATATTTTACCTCCGGTAAATATTACTTCAAAAGTATTATAGCACAAATGTTCAGAAAAAGCAAACATTTGTTTTGTATTTTTTTGAAAATTTTTTTACGGAATAAATTAACTCTTTCGGGACAAAATTAATGCAGGAGGTAATGATATGATTAATGATGATAATAAAACTAAATTTAAGAAGATGCTTAAGAGCAACGGACTGTATTTTGCGTTGGGGCTTTGTCTTTTAGGTGCAGGAATTGTGGGACTTTCTGCATCAAACGGAAAAACTCCCTCACTCGCAAATGAAAATACAACAAAGGCTTATGAAAGTATTACATTCCCTGAAATTACTACGGTAAGACAGCCGTCGGAAAATTCCGTGGAAATAAATATTGATGAATTTACAACGGTTAAGACAGATGAGCCTTCAACTGCTGCTGTGTTTGACAATAATTCCCCCGAGATATCGGAAGAAACGACCGAAGCAAAAACAGTTATTTTTTATTCGCCTGTTTCTCTTTCCATAGGTAAGGATTACAGTATGGGTGTACCTGTATTTTCGCAGACTATGAATGACTATCGTACCCATAACGGTGTTGATTTTGTAGGTGTTAAGGGTGAAAATGTAAAAACAACAGGTGAGGGCACAGTGGTTTCTGTGACTAAGGATGCCATATGGGGAAACACCGTAACGGTTGATCACGGAAACGGAGTGACATCTGCAATTTCGGGACTTGCCGACGAAGCATTGGTTGCGGTCGGAACGGAGGTTTTTGAGGGTACTGTTATCGGCGTTATCGGTGACATTCCCATCGAGAGTGCCGAAGACCCCCATGTGCATCTTGAAATGAGAGTTAACGGTACACTTGTAGACCCACTTGAAATATTAGGATTATCCGGTGAATAAATCATAATTTAGCGAACAGATGTTATTTACAGAGAGACACACAATAAATCTGATAATCTGTATGGGACGTCGCCTGCGGCGTCCCGTTTCGCTGAAATCTATTGCCTGTGTTTTGTTATGCGGAATATGAAAATCTGCCTCTTAGAGAAATAAATTCTGTATCTTTACTCCCTACCGGTGGGGATACCGTGGGCGACCGTCCCCTGCAAGCAGTAAAGGCAACTGATATATAATTGCTTATACTTTTTTCTTTAATATGTTTTCAATTTTATCGGAAAATTGGGAAATTATTATTGCGGTGAACATAATAACACAGCCGATTATTTCGTTTGCGGTCAGCATTTTCTGAAGCATAACAGCACTGCAGAGAACTCCGAAAACGGATTCAAGGCACATAATAATTGAGGCTACAGTTGATTCTGTGTATTTTTGACCGACTATCTGGAATGTGTAGGCGAGCCCGCAGCTCATTATTCCCGAATATAAAAGGGGAAGTATGCTTTCATTGATAGCTGAAACCGTGGGAGCTTCAACGATGAACATAATTATGCAGGTGATGACACCCGAAACTGTGAACTGCATAAATGAAAGCTTGACGGGGTCAGCCTTCGATGCGAATCTTTCAATGACAAGAATATGAACGGCATATGCCACAGAGCAGGCAAGTGAGAATAAGTCGCTTTTTGTGATTGCCGAAAAGCCAACACCGCTGACACAGAGAAAATAAAGTCCCACAGTACCGAGAAGTACGCATATCCATGTGATTAATGAGACTCTCTTTTTCATAAAGAGCCCCAAAAGCGGAACAAAGAACATATAAAATGCCGTTATAAATGCAATTTTACCGGGGGAGTGCTCGGGATAGGAAAAGGCATATTGCTGTAAATTACTTGCAACACAAAGTGCAATCCCCATAAGGGTTCCGCCGATAATAATGGTTTTTGCTTCGGACTTTAGTTTTTTCTTTTCTGCGTTTCCGTTTTTCTTTATATTTATCGCATCTTTTATAATGATAAACGGAAGAAGAGCCGCCGCACCTAAAAGAGTTCTTATTCCGTTGAAGGTGAATGCCTCAACGCTTTCCATACCGAGGGACTGAGCAACAAATGATGAACCCCATATAAATGCCGTTAATAAGAGCATAGCAATGCCCTTGAACTGTGTTTTTTGCATAAAAATACCCTTTTTCAAAATAGTAATTACAATGAAAAAGGGTATCACAATTAATCTCTGTTGTCAAGAAAGCATTTTGCGAAGCTTCAGAAGAATAGCCTTTTCTTTTCGTGATACTTGCACCTGTGAAAGCCCCAGCTTTTTTGCTGTGACAGTTTGTGTCAGTCCCTGAAAATAACGGTATTCTATAAGCATTCGCTCGTTTTCTTCAAGGCTGTCAAGGGAATTCATAAGATCTATATGAGAAGAAAGCCTTTCTTCTTCTGATTCAACGGGAATATCCGTCTGCCCCTCGTCTTCCTCTGCTGTAAGCGATATCACGGGAAGACAGGCACATAAAAGAGAAGCCGTTTCGCTTATTTCCATACCTGCCTTTTCTGAAATTTCCGTAACGGTAGGCTCTCTGCCGAGGAAGACTGATAACTCTTCCTTTAAGGAAAAAAGATATCTTGCCTTTTCCTTTGCGGAGCGTCCTATTTTTACTGCACCGCCGTCACGGAATATTCTTTTTATTTCGCCGAGTATGGCAGGTACGGCATATGTTGAAAACCGAAACCCCAGACTTTCATCAAAGCCTGCTGCCGCTTTTATAAGTCCCACGCAGCCTGCTTGAAAAAGGTCATCATATTCCACACCCGAGCCGCGGAAACGGTTTGCACAGGCGTGAACAAGACCGATATTCTCGGTCACAAGAGGATTATTGGAAGAATTTGACATTATTCACACTTTCCCGAAATCTTTTTTGTGAGTGTGACAACGGTGCCCTTGCCCTTCTGTGAGCGTACCTTAACCTTGTCGCAGAAGCTTTCCATTACGGTAAAGCCGAGTCCCGAACGGTCATCGCCTGCAGTAGTAAACAGAGGCTCCATTGCCTTTTTCACATCTTCGATGCCCTCGCCCTTATCACGGATCTTTATTCTTACCGTATTATCCCGAAAGATTGCAGCATCTATGTAAATCCTTCCCTGTTTTTCCTTGTAGCCGTGAACGATAGCGTTTGTAACTGCTTCGCTTACGGCAGTTTTTATGTCGTTTATTTCATCAATCGTCGGGTCGCAGAGTGCCGAAAATGCGGAAACGACCGCTCTTAAAAAGCCCTCATTGACGGATTTTGAAAGTATGTTCATCTTAAAATCGTTTATGGGTTTTTCCATATTCATCACCTGAATTCAATCTTATTCTGAAGCCCCGAAAGCATCAGTATTTTTTTATCACGCTCTTTAAGTCCCGTGACAACTGTTTTGCATCCGAGTCCGGATGCTAATTTATATCTTCCGATAACAAGCCCAACTCCCGATGAATCCATAAATGTTACATCAGAAAAATCAAGTATCAGCTCATTTGGTGATAGTCTGATGAGCTCGGAATCTGTTTTGCTTCGTATACGCCCTGCCGTGTGGTGGTCGATTTCCCCCTTCAGTAAAACTGTCAGGGACTTGTCCGAAATAAGTGTTTGCATAAAATCACTCCAAAAAAAGAACTCCGCTATAATAATAGCGAAGTTCTTCTGAAAAAACTGTCTTAAAGTGTCAGTTCAAAAATTATTTTATTCCGGGAGTTTTGAGAATACCTGTGGTACGAAGTATATATTCGTAGCTCCAGTTGTTTCCCTCACTTCTCCATGCTCCGGGGCCGTGCCACGGTTCTTTTAAATTAACAAGATGAAGGGCACCGAAGCTGTTATATCTGTGAAGATATTCTGTGATTTCAACCTGATGCTCACCTTTGCCGACACCCTTGACTTCAAGTGTATAGGGAGGATAAATAATGTTTCCTGCCGCCTTTTCGTCTACCTTGACCGTAATAAGAGCACCCATATAGTCGCTTGCCGTAACGGTAAGGTCGTCGCCCTCGGTGACGGCTTTCATTTTATATGTAACTGCACCGCCGTAGAAGGGAAGACCCTGTGAAAGAAGTGAGCCGAAGGTGAGTTTTTCGGGAAGTGCGGTAATCACTGCCGTTGCACCTGCTACTCTTACACCGAATTTACCCAAAATAAATACATTTTCTATATTTGCCGTTTCACCGAATGGCAGTGTTATTTCAAGAGTGTTTTCCCCCTTTACTATGCTTCCGAGTGAAACTTTTCCTATTGAAATGTCAACATAGTAGCCGTCAAGCTTTTCCGTCATTTCCTTGCCGTTGAAAACTACCTTTGCAATATCCGCATCTTCAAGAGCTAAAACTGCACCCTCGTAATCAATTTCACTTGTGACATTGAATTTAAGGGTAACCGTGTGGTCCTTTGGCATATTGCCGAGAACCCAAGGCTGAACGACCTGACCGCCTCTTTCTTTTATGCCGAGTCTTGCTCTTGCCTTATTATCAAGACGGAGAATCTCTTCTGTAGCTGAATACTCTTTGTCGTCATCTATCTTCCACTGTGCCATATCGAGAACAAGTACATTATACTCGGAAAGCTCATAATCGAAGAAGCCGCCGATTGCTTCGGGAGCAGTTTCCGGAATATGTTGTGTATTTTCGCAAGCACTTTCACCCTCTGTGAGTCTGAGAAGCAGAGAATCATAGCCGAACATCTTATAACGGATTATGGTCTTAGTACCCTGATATTCTGCCTTGATAGGATAGATTTCGCCGTTTGCGGTATCGTAAACCCGGGGAGTGACGATATCGTTTATGATTATCTGTATATCATTACCGCCGTCTATATGCTTGTTGTTAGGCTCCTTTGAATTACAGATAAACAGCCATTGGCAGTCGTTGTCTTTACGAAGCTGATAAATGAATTTATCGGTAAGTCTGCCGTCTGCGTATCTTATTGTAAGACTTCTTGTGTCTTCAAGTGCTGTAAGGAGTGATGCACGGGAGAAATCAATTTTTTCGGACTTTTCAAAAAGAGCCTTACCGCAGCAGCAGGGTGTTGCATCAACAAGTGTGGGAGCATCGCCCATAAATATAAGCTTACCGCCGGCATCACGGAACTGTTCAAGTCTTTCTACGGTCGTTCTTCTCAATGTTTCACAGCCGGGAACAATAATAGCATCATATTCCATTTCGCCAACCTTAAGAGGTGCACTGCCCTTTTCGCAAAGAGTGGGGAGAAGTGCTTCGGAAATGAAGTTAAAGTCGATACTTCCTTCAAGAAGCCAGCTTGTCACATTGAAAAATCTCTCGTCAAGACTTTCTCTGAATACTGCGGATTTATCGTTGGGGCCCCAATGAAGCCAGAAGCTTTCAACGGGATGAATAACACCGACTTTTACAACGGGCTTACCGCGTGTGAGTGCAGTATTTACTCTTGCAAAGTGGTCTTCTATAAGGTTATATTTTTTGTACCAAGGGGACTGATAATGAATTGATGCGGGATAGTCACGCTTTGCTTCGCCCTTCATAGCATACCATGAAAGGTGGGGAACTCTTATAGTTACGCCAAGACAAGCCTGCCAGTCACCCTGATGCTTATATGTTCTGAAATCACAGTCCCAGCCCGTAACACCGTAAAGCTCGGAAAGCATACCCTCGTAGCCGTACTGATGAACTGCTGACTGTGCCTGCTTTGCGGTTGTAAATTCGTGGGCATTGCAAAGCATATCAATGCCGGGAAGCTGGAAGTTTCTGTATGAACGCATTGCTTCTCCGAGAGCTGCTGTCTGTGAACGAAGCGAAGGCTCCTCCATCATATGGCCTGTAAGGGCAATTCCGTTTTTCTTGCACCACTCACCCACTGTATCAGCAAATGCGGATGCGAAAAGCTCTGCTATAAAATCGTGATATCTGTAACGGTGAACGGATGGTGCGGAATCGGGAAGATCCCAGAAAACCTCGGGGAGAAAATCAAGAATATCTTCACCGTAGGCTTCTTTATAAAGCTCGGGAACCTTATCTGTCCAGGGCATTGTTATATCCATTTTGTCAAAGGAGTTATTAAGAACTCTCTTTCTTGTGAACTGAGGCTCATCGGTGAAAATTGCCGGAACGGTCTTGTCAAATTCGTGACCTACTTTATCCTTATACTTCTCATGAGTTACCTCAATGAATTTTTCAACTGCTTCACTGCTTAATGTGTCAAGGTATGCCTGATTGTTATACCAGCTTGAGGGGGTATGTATTTCAAGAAGAGCATACCATTTTGTTCCCTCAGCTTCATCATTTTCTCTTATTCGCTTGTAGGATGCGAGGAAGCCGTCTTTATCAAGAACTATATCATAGCAGGCAAGAAGTGTGCCTTTACCGCTTCTGCCACCCTCTGAACGGGAATCGTTTACGGAATAAATTTCAGCATCCTTGAAGGGAGTGAAAAGAAGACATCTGCCTCTGTATTTTTCGTCTTTTGTAACAAGACCGCCTGCTGCACCCGATGGCCAACGGTCCTCATCATAGAGCCATGCAAGCATTTCTTCGTTTTTAGCTTTTACAACAGTATCGTTGATAAGCTCCATATATTCTTCGCTGAGATATTCATTTTCAAGACCTGTTCTTACATGAAGATGGAAACCGCCAAGCCCCATTTCCTTAAAAACATCAATCTGACGGCAGAGCTCCTCTTTTGTAAGATAGGAATTAAGTGCCCAGAACGGAGTTCCGCGGAATTCGGATGTGGGATTTTTGAACAGTTCTTTTCTGAGTGAGCTTTCGCTGTTTTTCTTATAAAGCATAATATTTACACCTCCAAAGGTATTCATTTTATTTTATCATAATATTTTTTTGAAAACAACTTTGTTTTAATATCCGTACTCACAAATTAATGCATACAAAATTATATAATCTGACAATAGAATATGCCCTGTCAGTTTTGAATATATTGGATTATGAAAAACTAAAAGGTATTAAAGGGTGTTAAGCTTATGCGAATTGTTACGTCATCAAAAAAAGATATTTCCCTTGTTATTATAATGTTTTTATGGATAGCTGTTATTATTTTTGCCGTGTTTTATACTCTTCACACTACGGCTTCAGCAGAAGAAAGGAGGCTTCCCGTATACAGTGTTGATACCCCTGAAAATGAAATTGCTCTTACCTTTAACTGTGCGTGGGATGATACGGGACTTGATGAGCTTCTCGGTATTTTTGAAAAAGAAGAAATGAAATGTACATTTTTCTTTGTGGGGGATTTTGCCGAAAAGTATCCCGAAGCCGTGAGAAAAATATATAATGCAGGACATGAGCTCGGAAATCACTCTATGAGGCATAATGACCCTGTAAAACAGGAGTATGGGGATATATTAAGTGATATTAATGCCTGTAATGAGCTGATTTTTTCCATAACGGGAGCGACTCCCTCATTATACCGTGCACCGTCGGGCTCATACGATAATAAAACCGTAGAAGCAGCCGAAAGTCTTGAAATGACTGCAATTCAATGGGATGTGGACAGTATTGACTGGAAGGAGCCGTCTCCCGAAAAAATAAAAAGCCGTGTTACTTCAAAAGCAACAAACGGCTCAATAGTATTATTTCATCTGGGAAAAGAAAATACCCTTGAAGCTCTCCCCGATATTATAAAAAGCTTAAAAAATAGCGGCTACGGCTTCTGCACGGTAGGGGAGCTGCTTTTAGAGGGTGAGACATATATAGATAACACGGGAAGGCAGTATTTAAAATAGGGTGATAATATTAAAAACGGATTCAGACTTTATGTTTTTTTCTTATTAATTGTGTATTATCAAAAAAATGTCCCCGAGAAATGTTCGGGGACAAAATTTTATTCTTCTGTTTTCTTTGCGGGAATCTCAATTTTTCCGTAAAGAGAGCCTGCAGAATCTTTTCTGGGAGCTCTTGTGGTTTCGGGCTTGTAAGCTTCCTTCTTCTGGTAGCCACCCTTACCGCCTCTGCGGTTATCACGTCTGCCACCCTTGTTATATCCGCCCTTTGAAGGATGTGTAGGCTGAACGCCTTCTTCAAGAGAGATTATAACCTTTCTGCCTGCATCCTGACCGATGGAATGAGAGGTAACGCCTTCAATTTCCTGAATCGCAGTATGAACGATTCTTCTTTCATAAGGATTCATAGGATCAAGCACTACATTTCTGCCGTATTTAAGAACCTGTTTTGCACTTCTGTGTGCAAGGGCTCTTAAATTGTCATTTCTCTTTTCTCTGTAATTTCCGATGTTTACGGAAACCTTACGGTGTTTGTCATCATCAATACCCTTGTTGACTGAAAGACGGAGAAGATACTGAATTGAATCAAGAGTTTCGCCTCTTCTGCCGATGAGTGTTCCGTCTTCTTCGCACTCAATGGTATACACATATTCGTTACTGCCTTCAGCTTTTGAAAGAGTAAGCTCATAATCTGTAATACCCATTCCTTCAATTATCATTTTAAGGTATTTTGCAGCACCGTCATTTTCGGTAATTTCAATAATCTCTGCTGCTTTGGGTGCTTCTTCTTTTTCGGGTATAGCCTTAGGAGCTTCTGCTTTTTCGGGAGCCGCCTTTACAGGCTTGGGAGAATCTGTTTTTACGGGCTTTTCGTTATGGGGCTTTGCTGCAGTCTTGCTTTCAGACTGTTTCTTTTCCTTTACGGGTCTTTCGGGCTTCTGAGCTTTAACGGGCTTGTCGGCGATTTCGTACCAAACTTTAACCTTTGCAGGCTCAGATATAAGACCGAAAAGCTTCTTTTTTGCATCCTGAATTATTTCCTGATGAAGCTCTGCATCATCGGGAGCAGCCAGTAGAACCTTGGCATTTTCGTAGGCTTCAGCAATAGAACTGCCTGTGCCGATTTTTTCTATAATCATTAACAACGAAATCCTTTCTTGTTATGTAAACCGATACGGTTTGTTTTCAGATCATTCGTTATTGCCGTCGTTTTTCTTCATTAAAGCTGCCTTTATTTTTACATTGTTTTCTTTTGCACGTCGCTGAACTGTTTCATCAATCATCTGATTAGCAATTATAGCATCCGGCTTTAATGTAAAATGTAAACCGACTGTCTGGATAAAGGAGAGAATGTTGGAAATTATCCAGTAGAAGCCGATACCGGCAGGGAAGCTGAATGAAAACATAAATGACATAACGGGGGACATAAATGTCATACAACCCATAGCGGGATTCTTTGACATTTCGGGATTTGTCTGTTTCTGCTTGAAATACAGAAACAAACTTGAGAAAAGTGCGGTAACACCTGCAAGAACAGGTATGAGAATAAGAAGACCGCCTACTTCCTTGGGATTTGCGGTAAGGTCGATGCCGAAAATGTTGAAATTTTCGATGAAGCTTTCAATTCTTAAAATATCAGCTTCTTTAATGATTTCGGGATTAAGATGCTCCTTAAGCTCAGAAAACTTATTAAGAATCATAAGCTCAACCTGACGGGTAGCGGATATTTCACCGATAACATTCTGATAAACTGCAGTAAGCTCAGCTATCTGCTCTTCCGAAAATTTAAGAACGAGCTCGATAGGGGAGTAGATAGCACCGTAAAGTCCCATCATAACTGCCATCTGAATGATAAGGGGAAGACATCCCATATTATTCATGCTGAAGCCTTCTCTTCTGTAAAGCTCCTGAGTTTCTTCGGATATTTTTATCTGTGCTTCTCTCGGATTGAGAGTAGAATATTTAGCTCTTATTTTATTGACCTTAGCCTGAAGACGCATCTGCTTTGCAGAGTTTTTCTGCTGAATAACTGCCTGAGGCAGTAAAAGAAGTCTGATAATAAGAGTGATAAGTATGAGTGAGAGAAGATAGTTGTTTGTTATTTCAAAAAGAAATGAAAGCGCATATCCGAAAGGAACGGCTAAAATATCATAAAAAGATCCCATTGAAATCCTCCGAGTTTTTTTATTTCCTGTTTCTTCTTTTGAACTTTATGTCCGGAACAGGGTCAACCCCACCCGGAAAAAGCGGGTTGCATCGTAAAATTCGCAGTGTTCCCAGGGCACCGCCGAGAATGAAGCCGTAACGGTCAATGGCTTCAAAGGTATAATGGGAACAGGTCGGATAATATCTGCATTTCGGGCCTGAAAGCGGGGAAATATATTTCTGATATAAATGTATCAGTCCAAGTGCCGCTTTTTTAAGCATCCTTGATAACACCTGCCGAGATTAAATGTTTACGCATAACAGCGTCTATTTCCGTACTTTTTTTGAAGACCGTTTTTGTCCTGGCAACGAAGACTATGTCGTATCCGCCTGAAAGCTCACCCTGAGAAATATACGCTTCTCTGATGACCCTTCTTGCACGGTTACGCTGAACTGCATTGCCGATCTTTTTACTTGTTGTTATCCCAATACGACAAATTCCCGCGCGGTTTTTTACAACATAAGTAACCAACGCAGGATTTGTGTATGCTTTTCCGCGGCCGTATGCACGGCGGAAATCGGTGTTGGATTTAAGTGTTATGAATCGTGACAATTTACACGAATCCTTTCAGCAAGCTATTAGTAGGAAAGCTGCTTTCTGCCCTTAGCTCTGCGGCGGGCGAGAACCTTGCGGCCGTTTCTGTCTGCCATTCTCTTACGGAAGCCGTGCTCCATCTTACGCTGACGCTTTTTAGGCTGATATGTTCTTTTCATCGTTAAAACCCCTCCATTCTTATTCTTGGTAAACAGCCAAAGTAACGGAAAAAATGCTGTTTTGCTCGAAAAAAGGCACAGTGCACCCCTGTTTCTACAGTTTACCATTATATAATAATAGAACACATTCTGTCAACTGTTTTTTTCTTTAAATTGATTCTTAATTTTTTTAAATAATTTATTGTTAATTTCGGTTTTATGATGTATTATAATAATGAGATAATATCTTATATCTGATGCTATGAGGTGATTTTATGACTTCTGTAATAGAAAAAAGACGCAAGGTGCTGATCAATACAGCGTATTTCGCTCTGATACTTGCCGCAGCCTTCGTCGCATATAAATGGTTGTTGCCGCTTATCATACCTTTTATATTTGCATTTATCATTGCAGGTATTATGAACCGTCCTATAAGTGCAATCACTAAAAAAACGCCCCTTAAACGGTCGTATGTCAGCATTGTTTTTGTGGTTCTGCTTTTGCTGGCGGTTGCGTCAGTGTTCTTTCTTATCGGTATCGGACTTTTTGAAAAAATCAGCGAGTTCTATCAATATGCAGTGGGACAGTTGAACAATATTTCGGGACTGATAAATGAACTTAAGCTGTGGATACTTGATATAACTGCCTTTCTTCCCGAAGCCGTGAGGGGAGTTCTTCACGAAAATGTTACGCTGTTTTTTGACAATATAATCCGAAACGGTTTTGAGAATATTTCTATTGATACTTCAATGATAAACTGGTCGGAGCTTCTTTCTAAAGGCTCTGCCGTGATAACAGGCACAGTAGGTAAGATCCCGTCGTTCATTATTGCTTTTATCGTTTTTCTTATATCAACGGTATTTATATCTTCAGATTATGAAAAGATAAAGAGATTTTTTGTTAAGCAGTTCAGTGAGGCTCATCAGAAAAAAATATCGTATGCGTGGCATCTTGCCGTAAATTCCCTGAAAAAAATGATCAAGGCATATTGCCTTATTATTCTTATTACCACTTTTGAGCTTACCGTCGGATTTTATGTTCTTAAATTTATCGGAGTATTTGAAAGTCCTTTTATTCCGTTTCTGGCATTTGTTATTGCTCTTATTGATATCGTGCCCGTTCTCGGCACAGGTACGGTGCTTATCCCGTGGGCAGTTATTTCTTTCATAACAGGGAAAGTCGGACTTGGTATCGGACTTCTGATCGTCTATGTTGTGATTCTTGTTATAAGACAGATAATAGAGCCAAAGCTTGTCGCAGGTCAGGTGGGACTCCCTCCGATTGCCACTATTATTGCTATGTATGTAGGTTCAAAGACATTGGGTGTTTTGGGCTTCTTTATCCTTCCTTTTGTCGTTATCCTCATAAAGGTTTTCAATGATGCAGGACTTATTCATGTGTTTAAGGATGTGCACGCAGAAGAAAAAAATGACAACGGTAATGCGGAAGAGACTGCAGACCGTAAATCTGTTGAAGCTCAGTGATGCACAGGAAAGACGGTATGTAGTTGTAAAAAATTAACAATTTGGTAAAAAATAATGCAAAATTTGTTTATAATTCTAAATGAGAATAATAAACAAATTCCGATATGATAATATTTTCATATATAAAACAATGATTTACCGGAGGCACATCAATTATGCTTAATACCTTAATTCAGACTATCGCAAATCTTGGCTTTGATTCAGAAGCAATAAGTTCAGCTTTTAACAGAGTAATAGAAGCTATACAAAATGGTGACACTTCTTCAATGAAGGGTATTGCGGATATGCTTACAGGTGTTGTGTCTGCTATTACAGGTGCCAGCTCCGCAGATATAAATGCTATTCTCTCCTCACTTATAACAAGTGTTATTGCGATTCTTTCCGACGATGCAACAAGCTCTGTGCTTTCGACAATAACAGGTGCATAAGCCGGTTTTTAGTGATACTTGCCCGATGGAATATTTCTGTCGGGCTGATATTTTTAATCGGCAGGTCGTTTTCGAATGCTATATATAATAGGTAATAATTATTAAGGAGAGAATTTATATGAAAAAGACTGCTGTGCTCATAATACTGTTGTTATCTGTGATAATGAGCGGTTGTGCTGTTTCTTTGCCGACGATAGAAACTACAAGACAGTATGATTATGAATACAGAACGACAGCTCCTGTGCCGGAATCGGATACATATGAAAGTATATCTTCTGATGAATATATGTATGAAACGACTGAGCCTTCGCAAGTAACTGTAATGCAGCAGGAAACTACACTTGCGACACAGGAAGTAACTACAGAAGAAGTAACGACTTCAGAAGAAAAGACAACAAAAGAAGAAACAACAAAGAAGGAAGAAAATACAGTAAAGGAAGAAACAACTTCCGTGCAGACGGTTACTGAGGTTGAGCTCAGTATTTCTATGCCGGCAAAAAACGGAACTATAGAAACCGATCTGAGTCCCGAAAACAAATTTATTAAGATAGTATGTGATAAAAAGGGGATAGACGCAAAGCTTCTTGCTGCAGTATATTCCGTTCCGGATTCGGGACAAAACTATGTTTTTGAATTTTATGATTCCGATACATTTACCGCCGATAATCTGCGAAGAGTATATCTTATAGATTCGCAGGGCAATATAACCGGTATCGCTGCCGCTGACAGCTCGGAAAAAGAGAACATTTCAACAGTCGAAAACTGGTTCAGTATGAATGTACTGATAAAGGAGCTTATCTTTCCTGCTGTAGCTGATGAGCTGAAATGACGGAAAAGCCCGGTTGCGTGGTGTAAATATTTTTTATCCGGCTAAGAATATAAAAAAATATTCACTCTGCAGGCGAAAAAACTTTTTGAATCTTATAATAAGACAAAGTAAAATGAGAAAAAAGTTAATAAATATGCAATTATGCGGTAAATATTCATCGGATAATGCATATTTTTACACATATGCAAAACATCAAAAAAATTAGCAGATTTTACGAAAAATTTTTCAAAAAATTGTTGCAATTTACAGAAATATATGTTACAATGCATCTTGCCTGTTAAAAAAGGGTGTATTATGCCTAAAAATAACAGGAATGATATGCGATGATACGGGAGGTGGCTGCGCTCGACGCAGGAAATTTCCGTGGAGTATGTCCGATTTTTAAACCGGGCGATTATGTAATACCGCACAAGGGGGAGTCTGTGCCTTAACCGGGCTCCTATAGGACTTATGCGGTGAAAATTTCTGTAATCCTGTCCGGAATAACTTGCGAATATTCCGGATTTATAAATCGGATGGTGCGAACAACCCGGCACCGTGTAGAAATTTTCGAGAACAGCAAGCCCGCCAAATTCTAAGGAGGCATTACAATGGCAGTTAAGGAAAAGATCAGAATCAGACTCAAGGGCTACGATCATTCACTCGTAGACAAAGCAGCGGAAAGAATAGTTGAAACTGCAAAGCGTACAGGTGCTCAGGTTTCAGGTCCCGTTCCGCTTCCCACAGAGAAGGAAGTTGTTACTATCCTTCGTGCTGTTCACAAGTATAAGGATTCCCGTGAACAGTTTGAGCAGAGAACCCACAAGAGACTCATCGATGTTATCAGACCTTCAGCAAAGACAGCTGAGGCACTGACAAATCTCGAGCTTCCCGCCGGCGTTGATATCGAAATCAAGGTTATGTGATTTCGGTTAAGCTTATAGATGAACCGAAAGGTTCACCAAGCACCGCAGGTCAAGTCGGCACCAAGCCGACCAATAATCTGAAGGAGGAAAAATCAAAATGCAAAAAGGTCTTATCGGTAAGAAGATTGGCATGACTCAGTTTTTTGACGAGAAGGGCAACGTAGTTCCCGTAACCGTTCTTGAAGTTGGTCCTTGTGCAGTCGTACAGAAGAAGACAGAAGAGAAGGACGGCTACAAAGCAGTTCAGCTCGGATTCGGCGACATAAAAGTAAGCCGCGTAAACAAGCCCATGAAGGGTCACTTCGCAAAGGCTGATGTTGCCCCCAAGAAAGTTCTTAAGGAGTTCAGACTCGCTGACACAGACGCAGTGAATGTTGGCGATGTTCTCAAGGCTGACATTTTCGCAGCAGGCGAAAAGGTTGATGTCAGCGGTACCAGCAAGGGTAAAGGCTATGCAGGTGCCATCAAGAGATGGAACTTCGGCAGACTTAAGGAAACACACGGTACCGGTCCCGTAGCAAGACATCAGGGTTCAATGGGCGCATGCTCCGACCCCTCAAGAGTTTTTAAGGGAAAGAAGATGCCCGGTCATCTCGGTGCTGAAAAAGTCACAGTTCAGAATCTGGACGTAGTTAAGGTAGATGCTGAAAACAACCTTATCGCTGTTAAAGGCGCTGTTCCCGGTGCAAAGGGCGGTTATGTTGTTATCACAAATGCCGTTAAGAAAGCGTAAGGGAGGAATAGAAGATGCCTAAAATTGACGTATTAAATATGGCTGGCGTAAAGGTATCCGAGCTTGAGCTCTGTGAAAGCATTTTTGCTATCGAGCCCAATACATCGGCTATGCACATCGCAGTTGTAAACTATCTTGCAAATCAGCGTCAGGGTACTCAGTCAACCCTCACTCGCTCTGAAGTATCAGGCGGCGGAAAGAAGCCTTGGAGACAGAAGGGAACAGGTCGTGCAAGACAGGGCTCAACAAGAGCTCCTCAGTGGTATCACGGCGGTATCGCTCACGGACCCAAGCCCCGCAGCTACAGATTTGAAATCAATAAGAAGGTTAAGAGACTTGCTCTCAAGTCTGCTCTTTCTTCTAAGGTTGCAGCAAATGAAATGATCGTTCTTGACGAACTTACACTTGCAGCAATCAAGACAAAGGAAGTTGTTAATGTTCTTACAGCTGTTAAGGCAGCTAAGAAGACACTTATCGTTCTTCCTGAAAAGAATGATGTTATCTATCGCAGTGCTCGTAACATCGAAGGTGTAAATGTTACATTTGTTAACACACTCAATGTTTATGACGTCCTTAACTGCGACAGCATCGTAGTTCTCAAGGATGCGGTAGCAAAGATTGAGGAGGTTTATGCATAATGAGTAAGTTCGCACAGGATATAATCCTCAAGCCGGTAGTTACTGAAGAAAGCATGCTCGGCACAGCAGAAAAGAAGTACACTTTTGTTGTTGCTAATAATGCTAACAAAATAGAGATCGCTAAAGCTGTTGAAGAGCTTTTCGGCGTAAAGGTTGACAAGGTCAACACAATGAATGTTCGTGGTCATTTCCGCCGTTACGGCCGTTTTGAAGGCTACAAGCCCTCATGGAAAAAGGCAATAGTAACACTTACAGAAGACTCCAAGACGATCGAGTTCTTTGACGGTATGTTCTAATAGACCTTCCGGACAGCGATGTATGGTTTAGCCAGGCCGCTAAACTTTCCGGAATTCGGACACAATTTTTTCAATAATATGAAAGGCGTGTGAAACAAAATGGCTATAAAAGTCTATAAGCCGACAACAAACGGTCGCCGTAACATGTCAACTATCGACTACACTCAGTTGTCTAAGGTAGCTCCTGAAAGAAGCCTCCTTGAGCCCCTCAAGAAGACATCAGGCAGAAACAGCTACGGCAGAATCACCGTACGTCATCACGGCGGCGGTAACCGTCAGAAGTACAGAGTAATCGACTTCAAGAGAAACAAGGTGGATGTACCCGCAACAGTACTTACACTTGAATACGATCCCAACCGTTCAGCATTTATTGCACTCATCCAGTATGAGGACGGTGTTAAGAATTACATTATCGCTCCCTCAGGCCTTAAAGTAGGCGACACAGTTGTTTCCGGTGCAGCTGCTGACATCAAGGTTGGTAATGCTCTTCCTCTTATGAACATCCCCACAGGTACATTCGTTCATAATGTAGAACTTTATCCCGGCCGCGGCGGTCAGCTTGCAAGAAGTGCAGGTAACGCAGCACAGCTTATGGCTAAGGAAGGAAAGTATGCTCTCCTTCGTCTTCCCTCAGGCGAGCTTCGCAATGTTCCTGCTGAGTGCATGGCAACAATCGGAACAGTAAGCAACGAAGATCACCTCAACGTTAAAGTTGGTAAGGCAGGTCGTACACGTCATATGGGCGTTCGTCCCACAGTCCGCGGTTCAGTTATGAACCCCTGTGATCACCCCCACGGTGGTGGTGAAGGTAAGTCACCCATCGGCCGTCCCGGTCCTGTTACACCCTGGGGCAAGCCTGCTCTCGGTTATAAGACTCGTGCAAAGCATAAGCAGTCCGATAAGCTTATCGTAAGACGCGCTAATGCTAAATAAACGGAAAGGAGCAATAAATAATGGG